>NZ_JBEYVO010000034.1:0-133966 GCF_040644055.1 Streptomyces sp. NPDC047043 | reverse complement strand
GCCGCGCTCTTGGCCGCGGCCCGGCGGGTGGCCTCGCGCAGTGCTTCGGGCCGCATCACCACACCCTTGCCGTCGATCTGGAGGACCAGCGGCATCTCCCGGGTGCACGGAGTGGGGATCTTCACCGTGTAGTAGGCGGCGAGGTCAACGGCGGCGGCGACCACCAGCTCTTTGAGACGACGCTTGCCCAGCACCTTGCCGCATCGGCGCTCGATCGCGGCCTGGGCCTGGTCGAACGAGCCGCGGACCGCCTCCAGGACCGCGAGGCGGGCAAGTCCGCGGGAGTGCCGGCCGGCGGGCAGCGACAGATCCGCATCGGCCGGGTGCACGTTGGACAGGCCCCGGCCCCGATAGGCGATCCTGGTCACCCGCACCGGCCCGAACACGCAGGTCAGCCAGCGGGGATGGCGTGTCTCCCGCCAGATCCGCGTCTGGCCTTCCGGCCCCCGCACCACCGGCGGTCCCGCGCTGACGCGGGCCGCGGCCTCTTCCGTCCTCGCCCGCAGGTCGAGGTGATCCTGCATCAACTGCCGCAGCAACTCACGTCCTTGCTGTTCGAGCAGTTCCTCCAGCTCGTCATGGGCCATTCCCCGCGCCGGGTCGCCGGCCAGCGTCGAGATGAGGCGTTCGAAGGCACCACGGGAGGCGGCATACGCATCAGGCCCGGATAAGGCGTCATAGGGTTCCATCTGGGGCTCTTCTTCGGCTCTTTGGCGATTCGTTTGGGTGGTACCTTCGAATCTACGGAGAAGAGCCCCTTGGTCACCGGGAGTTGACCCGGTCGGCGTCTCCGTCATGGCGGGCGAGGGAGAAACGGCCCGGCGCGTCCTCGGCCAGCCAGCCCCGCTCCACCAGACGCTTCAGCTTCCCCCGCGTCCCCTCGATCTTCGCCGTCGTGGCCTCCAGCCCGATCCGCGGCACGATCTGCTTGGCCTGCAACGGACCCGAAGCATCAGCGACGATCTCCACGATGTCCCGGTACACGTCCGGCAGCACCTGGGCGACCAGGCCCTCCCGCCACGGCGGCACCGCCATCACCCCGAAACCGTGAGGCGCCTGCGCCTCCTTGGGTTCCGGCGCTTCATGCACCTCTACCTCCGGCGCTTCCTGGGCAGCCGACAACTCCGCCAGCACCTGCGCGACGGTCTCCCGCGTGATCTCCAGTCGCGACAGATCCGCCCGGGCCTTCTCCAGCCGGGCAGCTAACTCCGCAGCTTCAGCCTGGAGTTCTTCCACCCGCTGTCGAGCCGCGGCCTCCCGCGCCTGGAGCTCTTCCGGCAACGACACCATGGCGCCCCACCTCCACCTCGCCACGGTAGAAGTACGACGGCACCGCCACACGTCAATCAGCGTCTTCCCAGCTCAGCTATCCCTCGAAAGGAACCGCACCCATCCGGGATCGTGGATGACCGGACCGCGCAGATACCGAGCGAGCCAGGCGCCCACGGCGGACGGCTCGTCGCTCTGTGCCGCACTGTGAACGGTGTGCTCGGGAAGGCGGATGGCCTCGAAGTTCCGTCCCAAGGGGATCAGCGCGATCCTCGCGGCACTGCCCCACTCGGCGCGCACCTGACTGGGTGACGGGTGTGCCGAAGCCAGCCACTCGTCAACGGACCCGAGTGGTAAGGCGCTTGGCGGGGATGTGCGGGTCGCACGGGGGCCCGTACGCTCGTTCATGTCGACGCTCCTGATCAGCGTTGGCCACGCCCGGGGGCCCTGCCAGGCCGCCCGGGTCTGAGATGTGTGTTTCCGGCGTTCACGCGGCGACCTTGAGCCGACACCCGCACGTGACGATCTGCCACATGACGGGGTTGCCGCGGACCACCACGTGTCCAGCCGCGCGCAGCGTCTTGCCGACGGTCCCGCAGTCGAAGCAGGCTTCGCCGTGCAGTCGGACGATGCTCACGCGTCCTTCGACGACCGTGGGTGCGGGCGAGAGTGCGTTGGACATCCCCGGCTCCCATCTGCTGGTCTCAACCTGTGCGACAGATGGTGGGGGACAGCAAGAGGCACAAGTACCCCGGCGAGGGGTAGTTGGGGTATGGCGCTCAGGTGGCGGCGCACCACTCGGCGAAGTTGGTGAGGGTCTCCGAGTCGGCGCGCTTGAGCCGGCGCAGCGTGGCTGTGTCCTCACGTACCCAAGGGTGTTGGCGGGTGTGCTGTGGGGCGATTTGGCGGGCGGCCTGCAGCGATTCGAAGGCGTCGTCCGTAAGCCCCGACCACAGCTGGGCGCGGGCGAGTTCGATGTAGAAGCCAGAGCGCCGCTCGGCCGGAAGGTCCTTCGGCGGTTTCCATTCGTCGGCCACGTCGAGGGCACGACGGAGTTGGTCGTCGCCGAGGCTGACGGCGACTGACACCTCGTGGATGCGTACGGAATGGGGGCCGAAGGCGGTGCCGCAGTACACGCCCTCGGGGACCTGGTCGGCCAGGGCGCGGGCCTCGTCGATATGGGTCGTCGCAGCGGAGCTGTTGCGTGCCCGGCCGGCGATGACGGCAGCGCGCATGTGGAGCGCTCCGCGCGCTGCGATCACCTGCGTTGTGGTGGGCGCGGGGGCCGCGTCCAAGGCCTGTTCCAGGGCGCGCAGCCCGGCGGCGTAGGCGTGGGCGGCGAAGAACGTCTCCGTGCGCACGTAGGCGACCGACGCGGACAACAGCGGGTCGCCTGCCTCGCGTGTGGCCCAACGCATGAGGTCGATCATGCGGGCGGAGAGATCGCGGGCGCCGAACTTGAAGGCGACAGCATCCGCGGAGCGATACGCGCTTACCAGCAGCCCTGCCGGTTCCGCTCGTTGTGCCGTAGGAGCGGTGTGATAGGCGCGTGCGAGCTCGGCAAGCAGCCCGGGAAGGTTGCGGGCGATGCGCGTGTATTGGGCGGCCAGCCTCCAGCGGGCAGCTTCACTGACCGCTGCCCGCAGTTCGTCGGCGGGCCGGACGGGGCCGTCGTCAGGAAGGTCGTGGGTGGCGATGACGGCGGAAAGCGCAGGCAGCGCATCGTGTACGCGAGTGTGGGCCGAGCCTCGGTCGGCCCACAGGCGGGTGGGGTCGACGCCGAGAGCGTCCGCGATGGCCTCGAGGGTGGAATCACTGACACCACGCTCACCGCGCTCGATCTTGCGGATCGTGCCGAGCGCCACGCAGGCGGCCTCGGCGAGCTGTTCCTGCGTCATCTTGGGGCGCATGACGCTGCGGTAGTAGGCGATCCGCGCGCCGACTCCACCCTTGGGGCGTGCGGGCATGCTGGCTCCAGTTCGTACGTCCACTTCGAACCGTACCCGCGCCACGACACCGTGTTTACGCGAACGGCCTTACCAGCCTGGGCTGGTAAGCCCGCAGGGTCGCGGTCAGGCCCCCACGATCTCCGCGAGCTGGGTGAGGTTGTCGATTCGCCAGTCCGCCGCCGCAACAACGTCCGGGTCGTCAGCCCACAGGTGCCCCCACGGTCCGCGGCGAAGGTGGGCCACCCGCAGGCCGGACGCCTTCGCCGGAAACACGTCGTTCGCCGGGTGATCGCCCACGTACAGCGTCCCACCCGGGTCTGCCTGCGCCACCTCCAGCACTCGCTGGAAGAACTGCGAGTGCGGCTTCGCCACACCCCACTCCCCCGACGTCGCGATCAGGTCCACAGGCAACTGAAGAGCGCGCAACAGTTCGCCCGCGCGGCGCGTCTGGTTGCCGGCGACAATCACCCGGACGCCCAGACCGCGGAGTGCAGCAAGGGCCGGACGGACATCGTCATACAGGTCGCTCTCATCGAGTCCCTCGCCACGGCCCGCAGTCTCCCTGGCGTCGTACTCGGCTGCGATGTCGATTCCGGGGCGTGCCAGGCGGAGAGCTTCGGCGTTGTCCTGTCCCCGCGCGACAACCGCGCCCACGAGCGCGGAGAGTGTGTGCCGGGGGATGCCGAGCCAGTCGGCCCAGGACGCCCAGTATCGGTCGTCCCGGGTGATCGTCTCGCCGACGTCCAACACGATGGTCTCAATCACTCTGGGAGCTTACGGTCCTGCGGAAAGGGTTCCGCGCCGGGGGACTTGCCGCATCTCCCGTCTGAGAGTGCCGGCCGCTCATGCGCATAGGCGTAGTAGGTCGCCTGCACCGCTCCGGTTCTGGTGGAGGCTCGGGCCTGTTCGCAGCGGATCCGACCTGCACGCTCCCGCACGCCGTGGCGTGCCATGTGTGTCAGCCACGCAGCAACTCGCTCGGCCCCACCTGCGCCAACAGCGGCGGCTCGGATGCGCCTTCGTAGGCGAGATGCAGCTCGCGTCGGGCTCGCGTGGCCATGACGTAGTACTCCATGCGCAGCGCGGCCGAGGTGGGATCGGTGGCGGCGTCGGTGTGCGTGTCAGGGATGACGACGGTGTCGAAGCCGAGGCCCTTGGCGCTTTTTCGATGGACCAGGACGACACCGGGACGGCCAAGGTCCAGGCGGTGGTAGCGGCCCCCTTTCCAGGCATCGGACGTGTAGAGCTGCGGTTTGAGTCTGGGCGCCTTGTTCTGCAGGGTGCCGAGCAATGAGAACTGAGTGTGCTTGGAGTGGGCTATCACGCCGATGGTGTGCTGCGGATGCTGCTGGGCCAGCAGCATCACCAGGTCGGCGGCACCACGCTGCGGGAGGCGGTGCAGCCGCGGAGGCGGGCCGTCCCGTTCGGGGATCGGAGGCAGGCCGGCTCCGGTGTGAAAGTGGGCCGCGAAGGAGGCGATCTGCCGGGTGTTGCGGTGGTTGCCGTCGAGTTCGTGGCGCGCGCAGCGGCCCAGACGCTCGGCGATCTCGGCGAGCGTGGAGTTGGTGTCTGTCAGACGCTGGCACTCGTCCGCGTACACGGTGGTGCGGGCTCCCAGCAGTCGGCAGAGGCGGTAGAACTCCGGCGGCAGGTCTTGGCCTTCGTCCACGACCAGGGTGAGTCCGGGCGCCGGGTCGGTCGCCGCGGCCCGCTCGTACAAGGCGGGCCAGTCGAACCAGCCGTCTGGACCGCCGGGCGGCTTCCCGCCGTACCACTCGGTGAGCCAGGCGTGCGCGGTCCGCACCCGCACGCTGCGGTCCGCGGGTCCCAGGGCGTGGACGGCTCCGGCCAGTGACTGGTGCAGCAGGTTGGAATAGGTCAGCAGGACCACCGGCGTGCGCGTCAGGGCGAGCATGACGGCTCGCTGGGCCGCCAGGAGGCTCTTGCCGCTTCCCGGCGGACCGCTGATGAGGTGATTGCCATCGAAGGGCAGATCGTCGAGGCAGGAGCGCTGTTCCTGGGTGAGGTCGAGATAGGTGATGGTCACATCTCCTCCACGGCGTCTGCGGCTGCGGCGCGGGCCGCGGTGACGATGGATTCCAGGTAGCCAGGCACCCGTTCGCCGCCGACGACGAGGGCGCGGTCGAGGAGGGTGTTTCCGGTGTCGCAGCTGGTTTCGGGGAGCAGCGCGCAGGCGTGGCAGGCCGCGCGGTTGAGGTTGCCGAAGCCCTGGCCGGTGTGCTCGGCGCAGAGGGGGTCGGCCGAGCACCAGGCTGCGGCCTCCGTCATCCGGAGCAGGGTCTCGGCGAGCCGGTGCGGCTCACCTTGCCGGACGAGACCGCCGAGGGTTCCCTCCGCGTCTCCTGCGGCCGTGTAGACGAGGATGCCGTATTGATCCTGCTCAGGGCGTGCGTAGATGCGTTCACGCAGACTCGCCGTCGTGTATCCGGATTCGAAGGAGAGCTGGCGGATCAGCAGATGCGCGAGGGTGTGCAGGAGCACGAATCGCGGGGACAGCTCCGGTCCGGTCAGGGTCTCCAGACGGTCCTTCTGGAAGGAGCGGTCGAGGTCGGCTCGCATATCGGAGACCCGGCGTCGGACCCTGGTGTCCGCTTCCCAGGCGGCGAGTTCGCTCTTGTCCAGGGTGAGGAAGATGCCCTCGCCGAAGACCTCGACGGCGGGCAGCCACCTCAGCCGCCGAGCGGTGTCGGCGGGGACAACGGTGGCGTCCGGGGACACCCGGGTGAAGCCCGACAAGGCACGTACCTCGCGTAGCCGGTCGGCGAGGATGATCCGGCCGAGGCGGCGGCTGAGGCCCGCCCAGGGGTCGGCACTTTCGCCGGCGAGACCGAGCGTGGTCTCGCGCAGCGCGAAGTCGCGGGTGGCCGGCGGTGTCGGAGCGGTAAAGGCGTCCCATTCCTCCCGGCTCAGGTCGGGCCGGTCGGGAGTATCGGTCCCGGTGGAGGTCCCCGTGGTGGGCCTGCCCGTCTCCTCGGCGAGGAGGGTGTCGAGGAGTTGGTTGTCGGCGCCGGTGTCCTCCCGAATCATCGAGCGGAAGACCTCGGCCCGTGGTGAGTCGGCGCCTCGGCACAGCGACACCCACAGATCGTGTCCGCGCACTCGTGCGGCGAGCGCGTCGTCGGTGACGGCCGGTGCGTCGGTCTCGGGGATGTCGAGCGCCGAGTGAACGATCGGGTAGTACAGGTTTCCCGCGGTGCGCTGCACCACCTGCACCGGCTTGATGCACTCCACGGCCTCGCTCGCCCGCTGCCAGGGGTTGCGTCCCGAGCAGCGCATGCCGTGCGTGCCGAGGATGTCGAGCAGGTCTCTGGCCGCTCCGCAACCCTTGGCGGTGCAGGCGACGGAGAGCGCCTCGAGGCCGGAGGCGCGTTCGGAGACGAGGAAGCGCAGCTTGTCGCGGTCGCCGCATTGCCGGCGCTCGCCCGCGTCTTGCCGGGAATGGGCCCAGAACCACCAGTCGACGTCACTGAGGTGTCCGGCCGGGCAGATCTGCACGAATCGCATGGGCGCAAGCGACCGCCCCGGTGAGCAGGACGGGCAGCGCGGCGGACGGCCTGGCTTCTCGTCCGCGATGCGCCACCTGGTCATGCGACGGCAGGCACCGCAGAAGAGCCAGGACGGGAAGCGGATGTACGGCGCCCCGGGCGCGTCCGGCGTGTCGAACCGGTCGTTGGCCGTCGCCGGCGCGGCGTAGAAACCGGTCACCCCGAGCCGGGAGGCCAGCCGGGGCGAGTCGACCTGCTGTCTGCCCCGGCTCGGCCAGTCGCCGATTCCAGTGGCGACGAACGACTCGCCCTGGATGTCGAAGACGGCTCCGACCCCGAAGGGCACCACCGTCTGGGACTGGCGTACCCGCAGTGTGCGGCTCACAGATCAGCTCCCTTCACCATGACCTGGCACTCCCGGTCGACGTTGCGCATCGAGTTGGGTGTCTCCCACAGGCCGTATCTCTGCTCGAAGCTCTTGATGAGGTTGGGCTGGCCCTTGCCCTGGCTGCGGTAGAACAGCTCCCGGCCGTCCTTGCGTGCTGCGCGCGCGGCTTCCTCCCAGTCGGCGAGGAGGTCCGACAGTTCCTTGCGCACGGCGTCGCCCGCGGCGGGTTCGCAGGCCTCGGCGCGGGCCGCCAGTTCCTCCACGAGGGACTCGGCTTCGGGCAGGTGGTGCAGTATCGCCCCCGCCTGGTTCTCCGCGGCGAGGCCGAGGCGATGCCGCACGAGGATGACGAAAGCGGCGTGCAGCGCGCGGCGGCGTGAGGGCACGGACCACGGAGTGACGCTGGTCGGTTCGACGTGCCGGTACAGAGCGCGGTGGTACACGTCGAAGGTCTCGTAGTGCGAACGGTCCCGCGGCCGGGTGGCGTTGAAGAATGTGACGACAAGGCCAGGCACGGCGTGGCGGCCGACACGGCTGGTGGCCTGGATGTACTCGGCCGTCGTCTTGGGCTGCCCCTGCATGAGCATCAGTGCCAGTCGCTTCACGTCGACGCCGACGGACAGCATGTTGGTGCAGGGCAGGAAGGACACGGACTCCGGATGGTCCCATCGCATCTCGAGCCGATCGAGCAGTACGGGTTGTTCCGCACGCGGCAGGTTGCTGGTCAGCTCCTGCACCTGGTGATCCGTCAACTGCCTTGTTCCCATGCCGGACTCGAGTCCGGCAAGTTGGGCGGGAATGTCATCGGCCGCAGCGGTGACGGTCCGGCCGAGTTCACGCAGGCTGTGGTGGTAGGCGACGAGTGTCCAGTAGGCGTCCCGGTGTTCCTCGGGCAGCTCCCATGCGCCCTGCAACATGGCGGCGGCCACGGCGACGGCAGCGCGGCCTGCCGTGTGTCCCTGGGCCATGACTCCGATGTAGCGGCGGCCGGGGCGGGAGGTGTCCGGTTCGGCGAAGTACGAGTGGCGGGCGTCGAGCCCGGCGGGTGGAAAGAGCTGGCCGCCACCTCCGTAGAGGGCGCGGATCTGTTCCCCTGAGCGCCGGATGGTCGCCGTCGACGCCACGACCTTGGGTCCGATGCCGTCGTGCCGGGTGCACAAGCCCAGCACGGCGGCCTCGTACAGGCCGACCGTGGTGCCGAGGGGGCCGGTGAGCAGGTGCAGTTCGTCCTGGATGACGAGGGACGGCGGCAGCTGCGTACCGTCCGCCGCGAACAGCCGTCCGGCACGGGGCTCCCATGCCAGTCGGGCGAACTTGTCGACGGTGCCCAGGACGAACGTGGGCGGCCGGTCGTACAGGTGCTCGTCCACCACGGCGACGGGCAGCTCGTCGTGGAAGACGCACTCCTCGCGCGGGCAGAAGAAGGCGAACGAGTCCGCTCGGGCGCGCACGCCGTAGTCACCGATGTCGGGAGACTTGTGAGCGGGCAGGATGCGGGTGCCGCACCAGGGACAGCGGTCGAGGATGAACACGTCCTCGGGCCGGGCGGCTGCGCGCACGTCATCGAAGGCCGCACGGGCTTTTTCGTACGTGTTCGGCGTGGTCGTCTCGCCCACCCACAGGCCGATCGAGAAGGGCTCGTCACCATAGCTGACTGGGTCCGTCCGGCGGAGGGTTTCGAGGGCGCACATAGTGGTGGCCGCGCGCTGGAACTGCTGGGTGGTGAGCAGGCTGAGGGTGTAGCGGCTGAGGACCGCCGTGCCACCGCCATTGGGGTCGCGCCTGCGCAGTGTCATGGTGAAGGCCGCGAGCAACAGGTACGCCTCGGTCTTGCCGCCGCCGGTCGGGAACCAGATGAGGTCGGTGACGGCCCGGTCCCGGTGCCGGGGGTCGGCCACTCCGTCCAGGGCCAGCAGGAAGAACGCCAGCTGAAAAGGGCGCCAGGCGGCATCGGGAGCCGGCTCCGGATCCGGGGGTATGGCATCGCGGCGGGACCTGCGCGTCCCCGCCAGATCCGGGGCGGAATGGCGCATCTGGAGCGCCATGACGTGGTTGGCGGTACGGAAGGCGCGCAGCAGTTCGGGCCGGGACGGATCACAGAGGGTGCGCACCCCTGACTCGATGCGGGCAACGGCATCGGCGATACGGCCCAGGACGCGGTCCGCGGCGGCTCGTCCCCACTCGGGGATGTCCGCGTTCAGCTGCCCCACGTACCACGCACGGTAGTCGGCGGCGAACTCCCATAGCTCCTCTCGCAGTTGGTCGACAGGGACGTCGGGATCGGCAAGGTGCCCGAGGTTCAGCACCGGGGTACCGCTGGGGCCAGCCGCCCGTACGCCGGTGACCTCGGCCTCCGGCATGACGGCCGCCCGCAGTGCCGTGACCTGGTCCCCCGCATCGTCGTACTGCTCCTCGACCGCGCAGCCGTGTCCGACAGCGTGCGTGCGCACGTGCCTGTACTGCAGGCGCAGTTCCTGCTCCTCCGGGTCGCGGCTGGCGAGGCGGACGCTTGGGTACTGGAGCACCCTGCCCTCGACGGGCCGTGCCTCCAGCTCCACTTGGAACAGCATGCGGTCCCACTGGGCGGTCTTGCCCAGGGCCGGCTCGTGCCGGGCCGCATTGACCAGGGCCACGGTCACCAGCTGTCCGGTACCGAACGCACGGCGCCTGACGCGGAGTTCGGCGCGCGCATCGAGGACGGTCACGTGGTCGCGGTCGGGGCCGAGGGTGTGCGTCTCGGCAGGCAGCGGGATGCGCTGCCAGCTCCGGCCCCGTTCACTCGTACCGGCGCGAGTCTCGTAGCGGGCACCGGAACAGCGAATCTCCACGGTGACGGCGTCGGTGTAGAGGCTGAGGCCGAGCGATGAGGGCAGCCACGAGTTCGACTCCGCAACAGGGTCGGCGGCGGGAGCGGCGTCCTCGGCCGCCCTCTCCGTGCCGGCACCGTCCGGTTCCTCGGCGGCCAGGTCCAACTGGCGCTGCAGATCGGCGTCCTGGGGATACAGAGTGCCCATCAGGTACTGCCGGTCCGGTGGGGCGTCGAGTGTCTCCTCGTCTCCTCCCGCCGGGCCGACGAGCTGTCTGTGCAGGTAGGCGACCAGTTCCTGTCTGGGGTCCATGCTGTTCCTTCAGAGGTACGGGGACTTGGGCCGCGCGCTTCAGGTCCGGCGCCAGCGGTCCCGAAACGTGGTGCGGTCGGTGTCGGCTGCCAGGGCCACAGCCAGCTCTTGCTGCAGTTCGGTGATGCGGGCCCAGGCGTTGTGCTCGCTCTGGGCGATGCGCTGGGCGGCCTGCTGCTCGACGGTCTCCGCGTGCCGACGGGCCGCATCGACGGCCCGGTCTCGTTGGGCGAGCGCGACCTCCGCCTGCCGAAGTCTCGCCTCCAGTTCGGAGATGCGCGTCTCCGCTCCCTCGCGGTACTCCCGCAGGCGCCGGTCCGCCTCCCCGGCCCGTTTGCGGTGGAAGTCCCCGTCCTCGGCGGCGGCTCGGGCAGTTTCCTCTGCCTGCTCTACCTGACGGACAAGCCCCTGCCGCACCACGTGCTGTTCCTGTTTCAGCAGCTCGATCCGTGTTCCGGCCTCGGCCCGCAGAAACTGCTCGCGACGAGCCAGTGTCTTGTCCATACGCCGCAGCAGCACGTCCTCAAGACCGTCGAGCTGCCGCTCGGTGTCCACCTCCGCGGCGGCGGCACGTACCTCGACGGCCTGCCGCACCCGGAGCTCGTGGGCGAGGCGCTCCTCGTGTCCGAGCCGCACACGCTCCAGCTCAGCCTCGTGCTCACGGCGGAGCCCGGCGACGAACTGGCCGTCGTCAGTGCTCCCCTGCTTCTCTTCCTGGACAGCGACGGACTGTGGTCTCGCATCCCGGTCTTCAGAGGACAGCACTGTCTCCGCCGCCGGAGAGCCTCCTGCCCCGTCCACCGCCTCATCGTGCCCTGGCACGTGATGGGGGCTCTCCTCGCTCTCATCGGGGGATGCGCCACGGCGGGGGATCGTCTCGATCCGGCCCTTCCCGTCGGCCAGCCCAGGTGTGGATGGCCGTGCATCGTCGGACACGCCCTCCGGCTTCGTGGCTCCACAGCTCGAGGCCCCAGCGGAGGCACCGCCCAGGCGCGCACCGGACGCCGGCGGTGGTTCCTCGGGCGCCCGTCGGCTCGGGATGCCCGCGGCGAGCTCCCGCAGTGCATCGCGCACGGCAAGGCGGGACTCCGAGTTCACGAGCGGCTTCCTGGCCAGGTACGCCCTGGGGGTCAGCCCGACCAGTGCCTCCGATGACCGCTCGAAGAAGTCCTCGGGCCGGAGCCGGGCCTTTCTCAGCGTGTCGAAGACGCGCTGCAGGACTTCCAGAGCCGTGAGCACCTGGCGGTCCGGCATCCTTCGCTCCTGCGCAGCGCGTACGACGTCCGCGGTGGCCTGAGGCCCGAGGATCACCGTCAGCTGGGCCTGTCCCAGCGCCAGCAGCGCGTATTCGGCCAGCCAGTCGATGCCGCCTTCGAACCTCGCCCCCAGACGCAGGGCCTTCTCCCAGTCCGCGGTGCGCTGCACCGGCTCGGCCGGGCTGCCCTCCTCGGGCGACTCGGGCTCGTCGACCTCGTCATGCTCGCCGGCCCCGTCGGGCTCTTCTTGCTCGGCGGCCTGGGTGACCGAGGTGGGAGCCGGGGGATCCATGACACCGTCGTGCATGTCCTTCCCCGTATCCCTCTCGCTTTCCTCCACCGCCGCGGCCTCCTCCCCTTCGTTTCGGTATGACGGCTCATCGGCCTGGGGCGGGGCGCTGTCGGCTGGGGATGACGGCTCGTCGACCGAGACAACGGCCTTCGCCTTGCCATGTGCACGCTGTTGCGTCGACCGGGCCAACTTCCAGTACTCCACGGCCTCCTGCGCATTCCCGCCCTCATAGACGCTGATGACCCCGGCCGTCCGCAGGCGGGCCCTGAATGCCGAGAGGGCTTTGCTCTCCACCTGCCGGATGCGCTCCCGGGTCACGCCGAACTCCCGCCCCAGTTCGTCGAGCGTCGAGGGCTCGTCGCCGTCGAGGCCCAGACGACGGACGAGGACGCGGGCGTCACGCTCAGAGAAGGTGTCAACGACGGCCATGGCGTCTTCCAGCAGGAGCGTGTTCACCACACCCTGCTCGACCGACGGCAGGGCGTGACTCACCCCGACGAAGTCGCCGAGCGTGGCGCCGTCACCGATGACTCGGTCGAGCGAATCTGTGCGTCGGCTCAGTTTCCGTATCTCCTCCACCTTCTGCACGGTCATGTCGCACTGCACCGCCACGTCGACGACCGACGCGGGTCGCCCCTGCGCGGCGAGGGCGCGTTCCGCAGCAGCCACCTTGCGCATCTGCTCGTGCATGTGGACCGGGATCCGGATGAGGGCGCCCTCGTCCGCGATGGCCCGGGTGATCTGCTGGCGGACCCACCAGGTCGCGTACGTCGAGAACTTGTATCCCTTGGCCGGATCGAACTTGCGAGCGGCTCTCATCAGCCCGAGCGCCCCCACCTGGAACAGGTCCTCGTAATCCAACCCCTGCTCCAGGTAGGGGCGGATGAGCGAGTGCACAAGGCGCTGGTTGTGCAGGACCAGGCAGTTCCGGGCCCTGATCCTTAGATCACCGGAGGGCAACCTGCTCAATTCCTCGGCGTCGGGCTCCTGCCCCATGAGATTCGCGCCGCCGCGCAGCAGCACGGCGAGGCCGACCTCGACTTCGGCCTTCAGGAGACAGTCCCCGGGACGTCTGCGGAAGCGGTCCTCCTCCAGTACGGCCAGCGCCGCGACGACGGCGGCGGCAATGTCCCGGCCCTCCGCCCCGGTTCCCGGCTTCTCCGACGCCGACGGCTCTCCCCCGTCGCCTCCGGGCCGAGTCTCGTCCGTGCAGGGATCGCCTCTCGCAGTGTCTCCATCGGTGTCGCGCACCTTTGTCCAGGCCCTCAGTGCAGCCGTCTGCCGCGTACCGAGTCCTGCCAGCCGGGCGACGCCGTCCACCGCTCTGGAGGTCACGTATCCGTCGGTGTCCGCGTACCGCAGCAACAGCGCTTGCACTAGGTCAGCACCGGGGAACACATTTTCCCCACGAATTCGTGCAACCTTTTCCACATTCGGAGAGTCCGCTTCTACATGTACATGCACGTCCTGGACATGCAGGCCCAATCGGGCCAACTCGCGCCGCAGCCGGTCTCGCTCGGCCTGACCGAGCCCCAGGGTTTGCATGTTCTGCGCGAAGACCGACTCGGGCACGAAACCGTTCACGGCGGCATACCTCAACCGAGACAGCAGCTCCCCCACCGCGGCTCTCAGGTCAGGCCCAGCCACTTCACTGACGGTTCGATCCTGCACGCCACCCACCCCCGCTCGCTTCACAGTGAGATTAGGGGTGTCACGTTGACGATGTCAACGGACTGAACACCTGTGAAATTTGGTGGCCGTCGTGTACGGTAACGACTGCCTCACTGTCCGTTCTGACACCATGGGCCGTGGGCAGCAGATCAGGGGGCGCGTTCCGGTTGGGATCCGTGAGAACGCGAGCAGTAGGCAGAGGAGTGACAGTGAGCCAGGAGCTCGTCGACGGCAGATTCCGCATCGGGCGCGTCATCGGCAGAGGCAACATGGGGGAGGTCCACCAGGCCGAGGACCTGAGCGCCCCCGAGGACTCGCTCGAACGCACCGTCGCCGTGAAGACGATCCTGCGTCGCCGCACTGGAGGTCGGATCGACACCGGCGGCGACACCAAAGCCGTGGAGCGCTTCGCCCGCGAAGTGGCCATCATGCGGACGCTGCGGGACCACCCCAACCTCACCCGGCTCATCGCCGGCGGCATCGCCGCGGACTGCGACGATCTGCCCTACCTGGCGATGGAGTTCCTGCACGGCGAGTCGCTGCGCGACCTCATCGAGGAGGAATCGCAGCTCCCGGTCGCCTGGGTGGCCGCCATCGGCGCGCAGATCGCCGCCGGCCTCGCCGCCGCGCACGCGAAGGGCGTGGTCCACCGGGACCTGAAGCCCGCCAACGTCATGCTCACGCGGGGCGGCACGGTCAAGGTGCTCGACTTCGGCATGGGCAGCATCGTCGACGACCCGGACCAGACCCGCCTGACCAGCACCGGCGTCAGCGTGGGCACGGCCCGCTACATGGCGCCCGAGCAGTGTCAGGCCAAGCAGGTGACCCAGGCCGCCGACCTGTACGCGCTGGGCTGCGTGCTGTACGAGATGCTGGTCGGCGTCCCTCCGTTCACGAGCGAGTCGGCGTACGAGCTCGCCGAGCGGCATGTCCACCAGGAGCCCAGCCCCGTCCGCGCGATCCGCAGCGAGGTCCCCGCCGAGCTCGCCCGTCTCGTCGACCGGCTGCTGGCCAAGGACCCCGCGAACCGCCCGGCTGACGCCGTGACCGTACGCGACGCCTTGCTCCCCCTCGCCGTATCGGCGGACGACACCAGCCTGGTCCCCGCCTGGAGCGAGCGGGACCCGCTGCTCCCCCTGCGCGAGGCCTCCCCGGCCCCGGCTACCGCCCCGCCGCAGCAGCCCGCCCCGGTGACCGGCTCTGGCGCCGGTATGGACGTCTTCGGCGTCCACCAGGCGCTGATCCGTGACTACCGCTCCTTCACGGAGGGTGGCACTGTCATCCGCGACGAGCGCATCAAGGCGTACGTCGAGAAGGACCTAGACGACAAGTCCCAGTGGCCAAACCCCTGGCTGTCGCTCAACCCCTTCTTCCAAGGTGGCGGCACCGTCGTCGAGCTCGCCCAACAGAAGGTGCTGCACCCCGAGTGCGCCCGCATCTTCCAGGCGAAGAAGACCGAGGGCGGCACCGTCTGCGACGGCCGACCGCTCCTCCTCCACCAGCATCAGCGCGACGCCATTGACGCCGCCGCCTCGGGAGCGTCGTACGTCCTGACGACCGGCACCGGCTCCGGCAAGTCGCTCTCCTACATCGTCCCGATCGTGAACAAGGTGCTGCACGAGCGCGACGAGGAGGGCCCGGACGCTCCGAAGCGGGTGCGGGCGATCATCGTGTATCCGATGAACGCGCTCGCCAACAGCCAGCTGCGGGAGCTGGAGAAGTTCCTGCGCGACGGCTACGGCACCGGCCGCGAGCCGGTCACCTTCGCCCGCTACACGGGCCAGGAGGACGACGAGAAGCGCAAGGAGATCCGCGACAACCCGCCGGACATCCTGCTCACCAACTACGTGATGCTGGAGCTGATGCTGACCCGCCCTGCCGACCGGGCGAGCCTCATCAAGATGGCGCGGGGCCTTGAGTTCCTCGTCTTCGACGAACTGCACACGTACCGCGGCCGCCAGGGCGCCGACGTCGCGCTGCTGATCCGCCGGGTCCGCGAGGCCTGCCAGGCGGAGGATCTGCAGTGCATCGGCACGTCGGCCACCATGTCGACCGAGGGCACGCTGGAGGACCAGCGGCAGGTAGTCGCCGGTGTGGCGAGCACGCTGTTCGGCACGACGGTCCGCCCCGAACACGTCATCGGCGAGACCCTGGTCCGGGCGACCGGCGAGGCGCCCGACACCGTGCCGGCCGAACGCCTCACCTCCCCCGCCCCGCGCGCCTACGACGACCTCGCACAGGACCCTCTCGCTCGCTGGATCGAGGACCGTTTCGGCCTCGTCGAGGACGACGCCACGGGCCGCCTCGTACGCCGGCCGCCGACGCAGATCGAGGTCGCGGCGCGTGAGTTGCACGAGACGTCGGGCGTCGACGAAGAGCAGTGCGCGCAGGCGATCCGCGCCACCCTGGAAGCCGGCTCGCAGGCACTCAACCCGCGTAACGAACGGCCCTTGTTCGCCTTCCGCCTGCACCAGTTCCTCTCCAAGGGCGACACGGTCTACGTCACCCTGGAGGACAAGTCCTCCCGCCACCTCACCCGCTCCTACCAGCTCGAACAGCCGGGCAGCGGCGGCAAATTGCTGATGCCGCTTGCCTTCTGCCGGGAGTGCGGCCAGGAGTACCTGACGGTGTGGCGTACGGAGAAGGTCGGTGAGGTCCGCTACGAGGCCCGCCGCGACACCTCCGCGACCGGCGGCAGGCAGGGCGACGGCTACCTCTACGTCGACCACGAGCGCGAGTGGCCGTCCAACGTGCAGTACGCGGTGGACGACCGCCGACTGCCTGAATCCTGGCTGGAGTTGGACGACAAGGGTCAGGAGGTCGTCAAGCGCGCGTACCGCGACCGGGTGCCGAAGGCGGTCACCGTCGACGCGTTCGGCCGCGAGGGCCAGGGTGAGCTGAAGGCGGCCTTCATCCCGTCGCCGTTCCTGTTCTGTCTGCACTGCGGTGTGGCGTACGAGCAGACGCGCGGCCGCGACTTCGCCAAGCTGGCGACGCTGGACCAGGAGGGCCGCTCCTCCGCGACCTCGCTGGTCTCGGCGTCGATCGTCCGCTCGCTGAAGTCGGTGCCGGAGGAGGCCCTCGACAAGAAGGCGCGTAAGCTCCTCACCTTCGTCGACAACCGGCAGGACGCCTCTCTCCAGGCGGGCCACTTCAACGACTTCGTGCAGATCACCCAGTTGCGCGGGGCGCTGTATCGGGCGGCGCTGGACGCCGGCGAGGACGGCCTGCACCACGAGGAGCTGGCCTCCGCGGTGACCAACGCGCTCGCTATCTCCCCCGCCGACTACACCGGCGAGGCCGACCTGCCGCCGTCGCTGGCCCGTAACGCGGCCCGCACGCTGCGGGACGTGGTCGCCTTTCGCCTCTACCTCGACCTCGAGCGCGGCTGGCGCATCACCATGCCCAACCTGGAACAGACGGGTCTGCTGGAGATCGACTACGAGGACCTGGCCTGGGTCGCCACCAAGCAGGACCGTTGGGAGGGCACGCACCAGGCGTTGCGAGACGCCGATCCGGCGCTGCGGGCCGAGGTCACGAAGGCTCTGCTGGACGAGATGCGCCGCTCGCTCGCCATCGACGTGTCGTACTTCCGCGACGACACCTTCGACTCCCTCCAGCGTGCGAGCGAGGAGCGGCTGGTCGACCCTTGGGTGCTGTCCGCCGCCGACAAGCCCCGCGTCGGCACCGCGTACCCGTACCCCTCCCGGCCCGGAACGGACCGTTCGAGCCTGTTCCTCTCGGCGCGCGGCAAGTTCGGCAAGTACCTGCGGCGCGCGGACCGTACCTTCCGCGACCTGGACCAGGACGACCTCCAGCTGATCATCGCCGAGCTGCTGAAGGTGCTGACCAAGGCGGGCCTGGTCAAGGAAGTGGAGGTCACCCCGCAGCGTGCCGGGCGCTACCGCAGGTCGTCGTCCGCCGTCACGACCGGCTATCGGGTGGCCGCCCAGTCGCTGGTCTGGCGCGCGGGCAAGGGCGAGTCGGGCGCGCACGACCCGCTGACCCGCACGTACCAGAGCGGCGACGGCCCGCGCATCAACACGTTCTTCCTCAAGCTGTACCGGGAGACGGCCGACGCGCTGTCGGGTCTGTACGCTCGCGAGCACACGGCCCAGGTGTCTCCGGAGGACCGCGAGGCCCGCGAAGAGGCGTTCCGCAAGGCCGAGTTGAAGCTCCTGTACTGCTCTCCCACGATGGAGCTGGGCGTCGACATCTCCGAGCTCAACGCGGTGATGATGCGCAACGTGCCGCCCACGCCCGCCAACTACGCCCAGCGTTCGGGCCGCGCGGGCCGCAGCGGCCAGCCCGCGCTGGTGACGACGTACTGCGCGACGGGCAACAGCCACGACCAGTACTACTTCCGCCGCTCCGAGCGGATGGTGGCGGGCGCGGTGGCCCCGCCGCGCCTGGACCTGGCCAACGAGGACCTGGTCCTCTCCCACCTCCAGGGCATCTGGATCGCCGAGGCCGGCCTGCGCCTTGGCCGCGCCATCCCCGAGGTGCTCGACGTGTCGTACCCGGACACCGGCGACCGCCCGGACCCGGCGCTGCACCTGCTGCCGGACATCCGCGACGCGGCCCACGACGACGGCGCCCAGCGGCGCACGGTGAACGCGGCACTGAGCGTCCTCGGCCCGCTGTTCAAGGACTTCGCGGACACCACGTGGTGGCACGACGACTGGATCGACGACAAGGTACGGACCGTCGCCGAGCGCTTCGACCGCGCCTTCGACCGCTGGCGCAGCCTGTTCCGGGCCGCGCTGGACGACCAGTACGTCCAGAACAAGCGCCGCCTGGACTACAGCCTCACAGAGGGCGACCGCATCCGCGCCAACGCCCGCCGCCGCGAGGCCGAGACACAGCTGAACCTGCTGATGAACGAGAGCGTCGACAGCAAGTCGGTCCTCTCCGACTTCAATCCCTACCGCTACCTGGCTTCCGAGGGCTTCCTGCCCGGCTACAGCTTCCCGCGCCTGCCGCTGGCCGCGTACATCCCGACGATCGGCCGTCGCCGCGGCGACGGCGACTACCTCCAGCGGCCTCGCTTCCTCGCCATCCGCGAGTTCGGCCCCGGTTCGCTGATTTACCATGAGGGCGCGCGTTACCAGGTCACCCGCATCCAGCTGCCGCCGGACTCCTCCGGCGAGCTGACCACCGGCGAGGCCCGCCGCTGCGCGAACTGCGGCTACCACCACGAGCCCAAGGAGCGCGAGGACCGTTGCGGCTTCTGCGGCGAGACGCTGGGCGCCGCGACCTACGGCCTGCTGCATTTGCACACCGTGTACACCACCCGCCGTGAACGCATCTCCTCGGACGAGGAGGAGCGGCGCCGGGCCGGCTTCCGGCTGGAGACGTCGTACCGCTTCCACGACCACGGCATCCGCAAGGGCCGCCTCAACGCGACGATCGCCGACCCGAACGGCCAGCTGGCGCAGATCACCTACGGAGACTCCGCCACCATCCGCATCACCAACACCGGCCGCGTACGCGCCCGTACCGACGAACCGCCGGGCTACTGGCTGGATCTGGCCGACGGCCGCTGGATGAACGACAAGGACGCGTCCGAGGCGTCCGGCGACTCCAGCGAGCTGCCGCTGGTGGACGCGGACGGCAACGAACGGCGCCGCAAGAAGCGGGTCATCCCGTTCGTCGAGGACCGCCGCAACATCGTCGTGGTCACCCTCGACGAGGCGCTGCCCGAGCCGATCGCGCTGACGCTGATGTACGCGCTGGAGCGGGGCATCGAGGCCGCCTTCGAGCTGGAGGACGCCGAGCTGTCCAGCGAGCTGCTGCCGCCGGACGACGGCCCGAGGCGCCGCATCCTGTTCATGGAGGCGGCGGAGGGCGGAGCCGGCGTGCTGCGCCGCCTCCAGGCCGAGGACGACGCGCTCGCGAAGGCGGCACGCCGAGCGCTGGAGATCTGCCACTTCTCGGCCGACGGCAAGGACGAGGGCGGCGAGGAACACCGCCCGGGACGGGCCTGCGCACTCGGCTGCTACGAGTGCCTGCTCACTTACGGCAACCAGCTCGACCACGCCCAGATCAACCGGCACACGGTGGCCGGGCTGCTGGTGCGGTTCGCGTCGGCGACGGCGGAGCGGGAGTCGCGGGGTGAGTCCCGGTCGGAGCAGTACCGGCGGCTGCTGGCCGATTCTCCCGCCGCTCCCACGGGCGTCGAGGCGGCGGCGTCCGAACTGGCCGCGCAGGGCGACTTCCTGGGCTGGGCGAAGGCACGCGGCCTGCGGCTTCCCGACGAAAAGGACGTCTTCCTGACGGACGCGAACGCGGCCCCGGACTTCGTCTACCGGCTCCCGGGCGCCAACGTCGCGGTGTTCGTCGACGGTCCCGGCACCGAGCCGAGCGCGCTGCGCGACGCCGACGCCGAGGAGCGGCTGTTCGACGCCACCTGGGACGTGGTCCGCTTCCCGCACGGCGGCGACTGGGACGCCATCGCCACCGCCAACACCCGCTACTTCGGCTCCCCGGCCGCCAACTGACCGCCCGCTGAGCGCACCAAGAGGATTTGACGATCACTATGGCATTCACGTACTCCGCGGGATCGCTGGTGAAGGCTCGTGGCCGCGAGTGGGTGGTACTCCCCGAGAGCCAGCCCGACCTGCTCGTCCTGCGCCCGCTCGGCGGCTCGGACGACGACATCGCAGCGGTGCTCCCGTTCGAGCCCGTCGAGGAGGCTCGCTTCGCACCGCCCGAGCCCTCCGACCTCGGCGACCAGCGGGCGGCCGGTCTGCTGCGCACGGCGCTGCGGGTCGGCTTCCGCTCGGGCGCGGGCCCGTTCCGCTCGCTGGCGGGCATCGCGGTGGAGCCGCGCGCGTACCAGCTCGTGCCGCTGCTGATGGCCCTGCGCCAGAAAACGGTCCGCATGCTGATCTCGGACGACGTCGGTATCGGCAAGACGATCGAGGCGGGCCTGATCGCGAGCGAGATGCTGGCGCAGGGTGAGGCGACGGGTCTGGCGGTGCTGTGCTCCCCGGCGCTGGCGGAGCAGTGGCAGCAGGAGCTGCGCAGCAAGTTCGGCATCGACGCGGAGCTGGTGCTGTCCTCGACGGTGTCGCGCCTGGAGCGCGGCCTGGACCTCGGGCAGTCCCTGTTCGACCGGTACCCGAACGTGATCGTCTCCACTGACTTCATCAAGTCCACCCGCCACCGCGACGACTTCGTCCGCCACTGCCCCGACCTGGTGATCGTCGACGAGGCCCATACGTGCGTGACGGCCGACGACACCTCGGCGAGCGCGCAGAGTCAGCTGCGCCACGAGCTGCTGCGCCGGGTGGCGCAGGACGCCGAGCGCCATCTGCTGCTAGTGACGGCGACCCCGCACAGCGGCAAGGAGTCGGCGTTCCGGAACCTCCTCGGGCTGGTCAGGCCTGACCTGGCCCACGTGAACCTGGAGTCTGATGCGGGCAGGAAGCAGCTCGCCCAGCACTTCGTGGCCCGCAAGCGGGCGGACGTACGCCAGTACCTCACCAAGGAGGACGGCCTGGCCGACGACTCGCTCGCTGAGCGCACTGCATTCCCCTCGGACCGCTTCTTCAAGGACGAGACGTACAAGCTGTCCCCCGAGTACCGGGCCCTGCTGGACGACGCGATCGCCTACGCGAGCGAGCGCGTCGAGCAGGCCGGCGGCCAGGGCAAGCGGGAGGCCCGTATCGCCTGGTGGTCGGCGATCGCGCTGCTGCGCTCGCTGGTGTCGTCTCCGGCGGCTGCCGCGCAGACGCTGACGACGCGTTCGGCGGCGGCGATCGCCGCGAGCGCGGAGGAGGCCGACAAGCTGGGCGCCCCCCTCAACAGCGACGCGGCGGACAGCGACGCGCTGGAGGGCATGGACGTGGCACCGGGCGCGGAGACGGACGAGGGGGCCGGCACGGGGCCGGTGAAGTCGCAGCTGGCCGAACTGGCGGAGCTGGCCGAGCAGTTGAAGGGCCCGGAGAAGGACCTCAAGCTGAAGGCGCTTATCAAGCACCTCAAGGTGCTGCTGGCCGACGGCTACAACCCGATCGTCTTCTGCCGCTACATCCCGACGGCGAAGTACCTGGCCGAGCAACTGGCGAACGACCCGGAGACCAAGAAGCGCGGCCCCCTGGGCGCGAAGACGGTCGTCAAGGCGGTCACCGGCGAGCTGTCCCCGCAGCAGCGCATCGAGCGGATCGAGGCGCTGGCGGCGGAGGCCGGCGAGGACGCGGCGGCCCGCCGGGTCCTGATCGCGACGGACTGCCTCTCCGAGGGCGTCAACCTCCAGCACCACTTCGACGCCGTCGTCCACTACGACCTGGCCTGGAACCCCACCCGCCACGACCAGCGCGAGGGCCGCGTCGACCGCTACGGCCAACGCCGCGACGAGGTCCGGGTCATCACCCTCTACGGCGACGACAACGGCATCGACGGCAAGGTCCTGGAGGTGCTCATCAAAAAGCACCGCCAGATCAAGAAGGACCTCGGCATCTCGGTCTCCGTCCCCGACGAGCTGTCGACGGGCGTGACGGACGCCATCGTGGAGTGGCTGCTGATGCGCGGCCGGGAGAACGAGGACGCGCTGTTCAGCGCGGACGCCTTCAAGGTCAGCAAGGAGAAACTGGAGAGCGACTGGAACTCGGCGGCGGAGCGCGAGCGCACGTCCCGCTCGCGGTTCGCGCAGCGCTCGATCCATCCGGAGGATGTGGCCCGCGAGGTCGCCTCGATCCGGGAGGCGCTGGGCGGGGCGGGGGAGATCCACACGTTCGTACGGGAGTCGCTGGGGGCCTTGGGAGCGGTACTCCGGGGCGACGGCGAGGACTTCAGAGCCCATGTGGGCGGCACTCCTGCGGGCCTGCGGGACGCGCTGGCGCCGGTGGTCGGCGCGGAGCTGATCGAGAAGGACCGGGCGATCCCGTTCCGGACCGATCCTGCCGTGGCGCGCGGTGAGGCGGCACTGGTCCGCACGGACCCGGTGGTGGGCGCTCTGGCGTCGCACGTCCTCAACGCGGCGTTGGACACCCAGGCGGAGGGAGCGCGCCCGGCCCGCCGCTGCGGCGTGATCACGACGAACGCGGTGAGTACGAGGACGACGCTGCTGCTGGTGCGCTACCGCTTCCATCTGACGCTGCCGTCCCGGAGCGGCGAACGGCAACTGGTCGCGGAGGACGCGAGGTTGCTGGCCTTCGAAGGCGCGCCGAAGAACGGGGTCTGGCTGCCGCAGGAGCGCGCAGTCGACCTGCTGGACGCGACGGCATCGGAGAACACAGACCGGCACTTCGGAGAGCGCACGATGACCCGCATCCTCGACCAACTCTCCGACGTAAACGGCTACTTGGAGTCATACGGCGACGAACTCGCCGCCGAGCTGGACGCGGCCCACCGCCGGGTCCGTTCGGCCTCCGGCGAGATCGTGCGAGGCCTGTCGGTCACGGCCCAGAAGCCGGCCGACATCCTCGGCGCGTACGTCTACCTGCCCGCGACCACCTCTGCCCCCGCCGCTGTCACCGCTGGAGTGTCCGCCTGATGTCCGCCACGACCCGCAACCAGGTGTTCACCGCCGTCCACACGGTCGGAGGGCTGCTGCCGGCCGACATGCTGCTCCGGATCTCGGAGGGCAAGGACGTACCTGGTTCAAAGCCCGCCGACTACGGCCTGCCGTCGTCCCGTTCGGTGCGGGACGAGGCCGAGCGCAGCTGGGAGTACCTCAAGCCGCTGTGGCGCGATGTCCGCAAGCGACTGCCGGAGGACCGGGAGACGGGCATCCCTGCGAGCGACCCCACCGGGCTCGCGGAGAACGACTGGCTGACCCCGCTCTGGCGAGAACTGGGCTTCGGCCGCCTGACGCACATCGGCGCGGCGGGCATCACCGCCGACTCCGACGCGGAGAAGAGGTTCCCGGTCTCGCACCGCTGGCACCACGTTCTGATCCATCAGACGGCATGGAACGCCGAGCTGGACAAGCGACCGGGCGGTGCTGGCACGGTTCCGCCCCAGTCGATGCTCCAGGAATGCCTGAACCGCACAGAGGCCCACCTGTGGGGCGTCCTAGCCAACGGCCGTCAGGTGCGGCTGCTGCGCGACTCCAGCGCGCTCGCCACGGCGTCGTACGTCGAGTTCGACCTTGAGGCGATCTTTGACGGGGAACTGTTCAGCGAGTTCGTGCTGCTGTACCGGCTGCTGCACGTCTCGCGGTTCGAGGTGGCCGAGGGAGCGGTACCGTCGTCCTGCTGGCTGGAGAGATGGCGCACAGAGGCTATCCAGAGCGGCATGCGCGCCCTCAAGCAGACGCGTTCCGGAGTCCAGGAGGCCATTGCCGTACTGGCGACGGGCTTCCTCAAGCACCCCGCGAACCGCGATCTGCGCGAGAACCTCGACGCGGACGAGTTCCAGCACGCACTGCTCCGTCTCGTCTACCGGATGCTCTTCGTCTTCGTCGCCGAAGACCGCGATGTCCTCCATGCTCCAACAGCCACCGCAGAAGCGTGTGAGCGCTATCAGCGATACTTCTCGACCTCGCGGCTTCGTCAGGTGTCGCGCCGTCGTCGTGGCACCGCACACACAGATCTGTATGAAGCGCTGAAACTCGTCATGGACAGCCTGGGGCGGGACGAAGGGCGCCCCGAGCTGGGTCTTCCCGGCCTGGGCGGAATCTTTGAGGAGTCAGAGACCGACCGGCTGCTACACAGCCTCGCTCTCTCGAACGAATCACTGCTCACTGCCATCCGGCACCTTTCCCAGGTCAAAGATCCGGCCTCAAACCGGTACCGCACCATCGACTACCGGCATCTGGGGGCCGAAGAACTGGGCTCCGTATACGAGTTCCTTCTCGAGCTCCGTCTGATGCCGGCGGACGACAAACGTTCCGCCCGGATGGTGGAGGTCGGCGGCAACGCACGCAAGACGACCGGATCCTTCTACACGCACTCTGCGATCATCGATTGCCTGCTGGATTCGGCGCTCGATCCGCTTTTGGACGATGCTGTCGAGCGCGGCGTCGCCCGTGCGGCAGGATCCTCAAGCCCGAACGGCACGGCTCCGATCGTGGACGAACTCCTGAAGGTCACGGTATGCGACCCGGCCTGCGGATCCGGACACTTCCTCGTCGCCGCCGCGCGACGCATCGCCAAGCGCATCGCTGCTGTGCGTGAGGGCAACCCCGAGCCGACTCCTTCCTCGATTCGAACGGCGATGTGGGAAGTGGTCACCCACTGCATCTACGGTGTTGACCTCAACCCGATGGCTGTAGAACTGGCCAAGGTGTCGTTGTGGCTTGAAGCCCTCGAACCGGGCAAGCCGTTGGGCTTCCTCGACGCCCACCTCAAACAGGGCAACGCCCTTGTTGGGGCTACTCCGACCATGCTCGCGCGAGGCATCCCGAACGACGCCTTCACATCGCTCGAGGGCGACGACGATTCCGTGGTGAACGACCTACGGACCATCAATCGCAACGAGCATGAGGGACAGGTCGGCCTGTTCGTCTCCGACGCAGAGCGTGAGATCCCGATGGCCAATGCCGCCTTCGCGGATGAGCTGCACCGGATCACAACCCGCCAGGCGAATACGCTCACCGACGTTCGGCATCAGTCAGCGGAGTTCCGCAAGTGGCAGAACAGTCCTGCATACCTGCACGCCGTGCACGTCGCGGACGCCTGGTGCTCAGCCTTCTACTGGTCCAAGACCGACGGCTCCCCTCGTGCCGTCACCCAAGAGGTTTTCCGCGCGCTGGCCGATCAGAAAGGCGAGGGCGCGTCCGCAGAGACCAACCGCGAGGTCGTGCGGCTTTCCCGGAGCTACGGCTTCTTCCATTGGCATCTCGAGTTCCCGGAGATCTTCCAGGTGCCCGAAGCCGTCAACCGGCATGACACCTCCCAGCCTGGCTGGAAGGGCGGATTCTCATGCGTGCTCGGCAACCCTCCGTGGGACACGCTGAGTCCGGACGAAAAGGAGTTCTTCTCCACCTACGACCCGGCGATCCGGGCGATGAAGAAGGACGAGCGCCAAACTGCCGTGGCGGAAATTTTGGAGAGCCCGGTGGTCCAAGAGAGGTGGACACAGCACCGGAGGGACCTTTACGCACTGGTTCACTTCCTCAAGCGCAGTGGCCGTTACCGCCTATTCTCCAAGGGTAGTCTGGGCAAGGGCGACTTCAATGTGTACCGGATGTTCGTGGAGTCGGCCCTGACCCTGACACGCGCCTCAGGCACAGCCGCACAAGTCACACCGTCTGGCATCTACAACGGCGCCAACGCTCAGGCGATCAGGGCCGAATTGTTCGACCACTGGGACCTGGACATGATGCTGGGGTTCATCAACACAGGCGAAGTGTGGTTCGATGGCGCCGATCAGACAATGCGCTTCGGCGCCTACTCTGCTCGGCATTCGGGCCGTACTACCGACTTCTCTGTGGGATTCCAGATCAGGAATCCCACAGACCTCGGCGCCGTGCTGGAGAAGCCGTACCAGTTGTCGGTGGACACCGTCCGCAGCCAGTCGCCGGAGGCGTTGGCCGTCAGTGAGACGATCGGAGGCATCGACTCCGAAATCACCGATCACCTCTATGGGCAATGGCCGCCGTTCGGGACTGCTTCGGCAGACTTCCCACGCCGGATCTACCAGACAGAAATTCACATGGGGAACGATCGCGACCGTTTTTCCGATGATGAACCTGGCCTTCCCCTGTACGAGGGCCGGATGGTAGCGCAGTACGACCACAGGGCCAAGGCTTATATCTCGGGCCGAGGGCGGTCGGCTGTATGGGAGGAGCTTGAGTTCGGCGCGGCTGAGAAATCCGTAGTTCCGCAGTGGGTGGTGCCACGGCGGAACATCCCGAACAAGGTCAAGGACAGGATCAATCGGTACCGAATCGGTTTCTGTGACGTCACTGCGCCACGCAACGAGCGATCACTGGTGGCCGCGCTCATTCCGCCGAGGGTGCTTTGCGGACACAAGGTGCCGACAATCCTGTATCCGGAAGATGCCGAATGGGCATACCTCTTGTGGCTTGCCGCCGCGAATTCGCTGTGTATGGACTTTCTGGCGCGGAAGAAGGTCACACTCACCATGGCTCTCAACGTGCTCGACAGTCTTCCCTTCCCCCGTCTCCGCCCCGGCGACCCCGTACTGGACCATCTCGCGCCCCTCGTACTACGCCTCACCTGCACCAGCCCCGATATGACAGAGCTCTGGAACTCCATGGTGCAGTACGGCTGGACGTCTCCCATTCCGCAGAGCAAGGTCCCTGAAGAAGCGCTGCTGAATGATCAAGCTCGTGCCGAAGCCAGGGCTGAGATCGATGCCATTGTCGCAATGCACGTCTTCCAGCTCGATCGGAAGCAGCTGGAGCACATCCTGACCACTTTCCCGACCCTGGAGCGCAACGAGACCCGCAAGTACGGCGCCTACCGCACAAGGGATCTGGTCCTTGCCGCGTACGACCGCGTAGCCATCGCCAACCTCACCACGGACGTCCCCCTCGTGGACGGCGGCATTTACATCTCCACCCCCGGCCACGGCCCCCGGCACGTAGGAGCCGGGGAGTGACGAGTCCGCCGCCAGCCGGCGGGGCGAGGCAGCCGGTGTCGGGGGCGCGAGCGGAGGCGGTCGCACGGGAGCGGGAGCGGCTGAGGACGCTCAGGGAACGCCGGGACGCCCAGAGCGCGGACGATGGAGTCGATGGGTTCACCGTACGCAGGTGGCGCAAGGTGGGGGTGTTCGGAGCCCAGGCAATACTCCAGGCCCATGCTGTACTCCAGCAACTCGCGCCCCTCGCTCGAAACGCGACGCACGACGCCCTGGCCGACGCCCTGCGGGACGCACCGGACGACCGGCTGCTGCCTGCCGTGCGGGCCGTTCTCGAACAGGCCACCCCAGCCATAGTCGCCGCCACGCTCACGGCGGTCCAGTCGGGCGGCTTCCTGTGGCTGTCCGAGGTCGGGGAGCAACGGCTCACCGCCCTTACAGCGGGCGACGACACACTCGCCATCCCCGGGAGCGAAGATCCCTCCGGGGCATTCGCCCTCCTCACCTCGTTCGCGACGACGGATGGCATGGCCGTTCCTCCGCCTCGTATGCTGCCGCGCTCGCTGCCCTGGATACCCCTGAGTGTCCTCGACGACCTCATCGACGCCGGCACGGTCGGCCCCGAGCACCAGCCCTGGCAGTACCGGACCGAGCCGCCGGAGCACGCGTACCTCAAAGCCCGGCTCGTTCCTGATCAGGTGACCACCGAGCAGGCAACCGCGCTGGAGTGGACGGCTTGGCAGCGACGGACCTCGTTTCTTGCCGGGGACGATCCGCTGCCCCCTGTCGGCGACGTCTACGACCTCCTGGAGCGAGTTGCCGACGGCGATGCTTCGGTCGTAAAGGAACTCGAAAGGGAGCTACCCCGCGATCTGGTGCTCCGGCTGCGCCGGATCCTCGGCGGAGTCGACATCGGCAATTGGGACCGGGACATATGGGAAGACCGGGGGCTGTGGCGGCTCATCTTCTCCCTGTGGGAGCCCAAGGCCGCCGTCAACCCGTCGCGTTCGCCCCTGCACGCGCTCATGGCCCTGCGTCAGGCCTACGACCTGCTGTGCCTGAACGATCTGGCCCATGCGTCGGCGCAGATAGACAAGCTGGTCTCGTTCGAGACCGCTGCCCCGGCCTACCGAGCCGAGGCCCTCAACCTCCATGCCTACACGCTGCTGCTCCGGGAGGAACTGGACGCCGCGGCCGTCGTCCTGGAGGGGATCAGCGGATCGCACAGGTCCGCCGAGTCAAACCTCCGCATGGTTCGGCAGCGCCGAACCGTTCCCCGTAACGACAGACCGGCAGCCTCCAACCCCTATCTGGACCTCGGGCTGCCGCACGGCTCGGAGAGTTGGGAGACCCTGTACCGGGACCTCCGCCGGGAGCATGTGCACGACGTGGACGTCAGCGCACGGCTCAACAGCGCGATGAAACGCATCAGAGACGCCGAGCGCGACGACGACTGGTCCGGGTTCTTCGTGCTGCCGCTCGACCTGGACGTGTTCGCCCTTCCGGACGAGGTGCCGGTCACGCTGGTCCCGCTCCTGGCCCCTTTGACCAGGCGAACGACGCCCCATTCCCCCGAAAGCCTGGCGTTCGTGCGGCAACGGGCGGTGGCGGATCTGCTGCCCCACCTGCTCAGCGCGCCGCGGCGCCCCGATCGCAACGCAAGGATGCACACACAGTGAGTCACGTGCCCCGTAGGCAGCGGAAAACCTCAGCCGCACCCAAACAGGAGCCCCGCAAAGGGAACAACGGTCTCAAGCACCGTCGGGAGAAGCGGCGGGCGGCAGCCGAGACCCCCAAGGACTCCCCGCGCACCTACCGCCCCGAAGAACTGCTCAGTCCTCCCACGCTGCTCTCCCGCTTCACCGAGCGGGCGACCGAACTCATGGCCGCGCTCTCGGAGGAGGCACGCCCAACCCAGGCTGCTGTGACGGCTGCCTTGCGTCAGGCCGTTCTGGAGGCGTTCCGCTCCCGGGAGGAGTACGTGGCCCGGATGGTCGAGGTCGATCTGCTCGCCGGCGCACCCAAGCAGAACGCGAGTTCGCTCCGGAAGGGCATCCGTACCGCCCTCCTGGACCAGGGTGTGCGGTGTGTGGACTCACCCGACGGCGAGAGTGAGCTCTTCGTCGTGGTGGAGGGCGAGGGTGAGGCGTTCGAGGTGCTGCGCCCGGCCTACGTGGACCAGGCCACCGGCAAGCTGGTGCTCTCCGGACAACTGCGCCGCTTGGCCGGTGCGCAGGAAGGTGACCAAGCTGCCGGGGAGGACTCGTGACGGCGACCGGGATCGACTTCGGCACCACCAATTCCGTAGTGGCCCAGTGGCTCGGCGACGACGCCGACGTACTGCTGCTGGACGCCCACCACATCGATGCCGACTGGCGCCATCCCGGCTTCGAGTACCTCTTCCCGTCGGTGGTGGGCATGAGTTCGCTGCGTCAGGGAGCGTTGTTCGGCTGGGAGGCCAAGCTTCGGTCCGAGGAGGCGGCCGAGGCCTGCAAGCGACTCCTAAAGAGCGACGAGTACGTCACGATCCAGGGCCGTAGGTTCGCGGCCACCACGGTGGCGGCCGGTGTCTTCCAGGCCATGCGAAAGGGCGCGGAACACAACCTCACTGCCATCGACCAGGCCGTGATCACTGTGCCGGCCAATGCCACGGGTGCCGCGCGCTATCGCACGCGCGCCGCCGCGCAGTTCGCGGGCATCAACGTCCTGGCGCTGCTCAACGAACCGACGGCAGCAGCGATCTCATACGCGCACGATCTACGACACGAGCTGCCAAGAGTTCGCACCATCCTGGTCTTCGACTGGGGCGGTGGCACGATCGACGTCACCGTGCTCGACTACCAGGACGAGTTCTTCGAGGAGCTCGCGTCACGGGGTGTGACCGAGCTGGGCGGTCTGGAGATCGATCGGCGGCTGCGTGACCTCGTCCTCGAACGGGCTCCGGCACGATCGGCGTGGACGCCCGCCCAGGAGCGGCAGTTCGCGCTGGACGTGGAGCGCAGCAAGATCCGGCTGTCCTCCGAGAACTCCGTCACTATCAGGACCCCAGACGGTGACACGGTCGAGGTGTGGCAGGACGAGCTGGAGGACGCCATCACCGACCTCGTGGACCGCGCCCTGGCACCGGTTCAGCAGTGCCTCACCGACCTGCACATGGCCCCTCTGGACGTGGACGCGGTGCTGATGATCGGCGGCACGAGCCAGATCCCGAGCGTCCGGGCTGCGGTCGCCGAGGTCATGCAGCAGCAGCCCGTCGAAGTGGACCTGTGCAATCCCATGACGGCGGTCGCCCGCGGCGCCTCCATCGCGGCAGCTGTGCTGTCGGGGGAGGTAGACGGCGTGATCCAGGTGGCAACGAGCCATGCCCTGGGCACGGTCGTCACGGACGACGCCGGGCAGCGGAAGTTCAGTCAGATCATCCCGCGCAACTCCCCGCTGCCTTGGAAGGAACGCAAGAACTACACGCCGCGCCGGGACAACGCCCGCAGCCTTACCGTGGAAATCTGGGAAGGCGACCCGGACCGGCCCCTGGACCATTCTGACAACGTGCAGTTGACGGATCTCCGTCTCACCTACGCGGAGCCCCGGGCTCGTGAGGACTCCCGCTTCCTGTTGGAGTACACGTACGACACGAACGGCCTCCTGCACGTCAAGGCGACTCTTGAACGTACCGGTGAGGAGGTTCTGAACGAGGAGATCAAGAGTTTCAGCTCCGGCGGTCCGACACCGGCGGTGCGCAAGGAACTCGATGACCTGCTCTCGGGCAACACGGTCACCAGGCCGATCCCGGCACAGATACCGAAGACTGCCACGGGCCCGGCGCCCGCCGTGTTCGTGGTCGACGGCTCCAACCTCGCGTGGATCGGCAGATCGCCGCGGCAGCCCGGCGTGTACGGCGACGACGAACGACCGTCGTACGCCCAACTCCTGTCCGCCCGAGCCGCCTTGGCCTCGAGCCATCCCGGTGCTGTGCTGCATGTCGTGGTTGACGCCACGTTCCGGCACAAGGTCGCGGAGGAGGAGCGTGCGGCGGTGGAGGCGGCGCTCGGCAAGGGGGAGCTCATCCAGCCTCCGGCCGGAACCGAGGGCAAGGGCGACGCGCTGGTCACGGCCATCGCGGAGGACACACAGGGCACGGTCGTCACCAACGACAACTACGTCGAACTGCAGGGCAGATACCCCTGGTTGCGGAACAAGGAGCGGGTCCTCGGGGCCACCCTGACCCGGGGCATGTGGGTGTTCACCAAGCGCATCTGCGTGCCGCCACGCCCCCGGGTCGCCCAGCAGGCCCTGATTCCCCCGGGCCCCGGCCCGCTCCCCACGTTCCGCTACCACCGCCCGCATGAGGAGTAGCGGTGACCGAGGTGACTGGCAGGACGAGTCTCAGAACCGAGATTCTGGCTCTCCTGCTCGAACCGCTGGGTGTCGACGCCATGGCCGGGCAGGCCGCACTCCGGCGGCTCGCCGAGAACGTTGACACAGTGGCCCAGGCATACGGGTGTGCAGGTCTGCCTGCGTCCGGGAGCACGCTCCCTTGGGTCTCCGATGCCGTGGCGGCGTGCGTCGAGGAACACGAACTGGCCCGTCCGGCAGCTGCCCGAGGCGAAGCCAGAGCTCTGCGGGAGTTGACGCGGCTCGAAGGGGTACGGACACGCCTTCAGGCACTTGAGGGTGTCCCGGTGGACGCGCTTCGGGCAGACCTCGCGTCGGTGGCGGTCGCGGAACGGCTGCTGCCCGGAGTTCTTGAGCCGTGCCGTCGCGCGGATCAGGTCTGGCCCGAGGAAATCTGGCGCTCGATCCGCGACATCGACGTCGACGGCGCGCTGGCCGACCTGAACCGCCCCCGCGTCACCCGGCAGGCAGCAGCCGCACAGGAACTCGTACTCCAGCACAGCGTTTCGGCGGCTCGGGACCTGCGGAACCGGGATCTGGTGACGCGGCTCGAGAAGGTGCGGGACTTCGTTGTGGCGGAGAAGGCGTACGAGGCGTTCCTCTCTGCACGACCGGGGTGGTGGCGCTGGCTCGGGCCGGACGCGCGGTCCGGATTCAGGTCGGACCGGCGTGACGCCCTGGTGTGGGCGATCGAGGCCCGCGAGTCCGGCGCCGTGTCGGGAAGCGCTCTGGAGCTACTCGCGGCGGACGACGCGCGGGCCGTGATCGAACACGCTTCGGCAACGGCCTCAGTAACCACTACCGCATCCCTGTCCGCGCCACCTGCCACGAGTTCGGCCGCACGGCTTGTGTCGGGGCTCCTTACAGTCGCCTCCCGGCACGACGTCGACCAGCTGCGCGCTCTTGAGTCCTGGTACACGAAGAACGTCGCGCTGTTCGACCGGGTGGCAGCGGCCGTGGATGTACGGGAAGCAGAACCCGGACTCCGTGCGGCCCTCGACCCCCTGGTCGGCGAACTCGCGCTGCCTCCCGGGGCAGTGGACGCGAGCCGCTCGGACTACCGCGACATCCAGTCCGCTCTTCGAGCCGAGGTTGAGGCTCGCCTTCAGCGAACGCCGTACTCCGAGCACGCGATGGAGAGCGAGGAACTCGTCGGCGTCATCGGCCGCCTCGGAACGCTCGAACGCGAACTGCGCGATGCCATGCGGCCCCTGCCCGCGGTCAGAGGCAGGCTCCTCGTGGCCATCGTCGGAAGGACCAAGTCCGGGAAGACCACGCTCCGCAAGGCCCTGACGCGTGACGCGAACCGATCCGGGATCGGACGAGGGGCGCACCGCACCACACGGAAGACCTCCGCGTTCGACGTCGGCTCCGTGACCTATCTGGACACGCCCGGCTTCGCCGCGAAGGACGACGACTTCGACGCGCAGCACGCGCGGGCGGCGTGCGACGGCGCCGACGCAGTCATCTGGAACTACGCCGACACGCTGCGCGACGAGGAGTCCGCGGAACTCCGGCGGCTTCTCCTCTCGGGGAAACCCTTGCTCGCTGTCGTCAATGTGAAGGGGCTGGTCGACACACCTGTCCGCCTTCAGCTCTTCGCCGATCGCCCGGACAGAGAGTTCAAGTCGGCGCCGGGGCACGCCCTTCGGATCGAACAGGTCGCCAGAGCGGTCGGAGTCGCCCCGCCCGTCATCCTCGCGGTCCACTCCGGTGCCGCGCACGAGGCGCTGTCCACGGAGGATCGCAAGCTGGGAGACAGGGCCCTGCGGGCGAGCAGGTTGCCCGAACTGGAGCAGTCCCTCGCCCGGCTCCTCGCCGAGCGCGCGATTCCGCTTCGCGCCGTCCGGCTGGCCGAAAGCGTACGGGCGCCGCTCGCCGCGTTCCATGACCGGGCGGTCGAAGAACTCCTGCAGATCGGTCTCGCACTCGGCAAACTCAAACGCTCGACGCCGGATGAACGGGCCGCGCTGCTCGAAGCGTTCCGGACCGCGGGCCGAAACTCACGCGAAGGGCTCGAAGCCGACCGTCACCGGGTCAAAGAGCGATTGCCGGATATGGTTCGGGACCTGGGCGGCGCGGATCATGCGCAGCGGTGGAGCGACTTCATCACCGGACTGGAGCTGGACGGGCTGTGCTCTGGTCTTGAGAGCGAACTCGAGCAGCAGGCGCGGAAGCAAAAGCGGGTGCTGCGCGCGCGGGCGAGCGCCCCGGAGCGGCAGGACGACGAGCACCCGCGTGTACGGCCGCGTCCTGACCGGAAGATCGTGACAGCGGCTGCCAAGGGGGCGGCGACAGCCTTCCTGAGCTCCTTCGCCGCCAAGGGGCTCCCCAAGAAGCTCGCGGGCCCCCCTCCCGCCGTGACGGCGGTCTACGCGGCGGAGGCCTTGACCGGAGCGGCGAAAGCGGTGAGCAGCGAGCTTGACCGCGCACGGCAGGCGGAGGACGAGTGGACCAGCGCGACCGCGGCAGCGGCCGAGGCCGGCCTCGACGAGCTGTTCGACTGGGTCGACGCCCGGTTGGCGAGCATCGTCGATGACGCGACGGCTCAGATCCAGGCCCAGTTCGCAGCGCAGGCCGCGGACATCGGCAGCACCCGGGAGCGGCACGAGCAGCTCGGTCGGCTGCAGTCGGCCGTGCGGTCCGCCCTCGACGCGATCGACCTCGTGCTGACGCGTCGGCTTCTGGCTCTCGCGGGCGGGGACCCGGTGGCCATCCGCCGGGCACGCCGGACGCCAGGGGTCGAACTCCGCGTCTGGACCGACACGTCCTGTGTCACGGACATGCGGGCACGCCTGCACAAGCACCTCGTAGATGTCCTCATCGAGCGGATCGAGATCTGCTCGGAATCAAGAAGCGGAGAAGGCGATGGGACCGCGGCTGACGACTGACGGGGGTACCAGCGCCCGCGTACTCGCACTGAGCGCACGGGCCGAGGAGGTCCTGAACGCTCACCCTCGCACCCAGGACCTGACATCGAGCCTGCCCCAAGCGGACACGAGTCCGCTGCGGATCGCGCTCCTTGGTCCGTACAGCGCCGGGAAGTCGATGCTCATCGCGGCACTGCGCCGGCTCCCGGCGGCCGAGGTCGAGAAGCTCGTCGACGCGGCGCCCAAGACGCAGGAGGCGACGTTGCATCCGTGGAACGGCGTGACGCTGGTCGACCTGCCCGGGACGTTGTCGGGCAACGACGAGCACTCCGCTGCTGCCCGGCGTGGTGTGCGCGGTGCGGATGCGCTGATGATCGTGACGACGAGCGAACTGCCGGGTGAGGCCGAGACCAAGGCGATTCTCCAGGCCCTCGACACCGACGGGTTCGCCGACCGAAGCGTGGTCGTCATCAACAAGATGAGCGCCGAGAACAGCGACCGCGACGTCATCCTCGACGAGATCCGCAAGCGGCTCGGCCCCTTCGCCGACCGAGTCCCGACCGTCCCGACCGACGCCCGCGACTACGTCGACGCGGCCAACGACCCCGAACTCACTGACGAGTACCGCGGGTTGCTCGCCGCGGAGAGCGGCATCGACGCCCTCACGGCCGAGTTGCGAAGAATCACCGCTCCCGGCGTCAGCGGTGTTCGACCCAAGGCGCAGGCATGCGAACTTCTCCGGGTTCTGGCGGACGCCGAACAGCTGTGGGACCTGGACGGCAAGGAGCTCGACGCCGCGCAGACCGCGAAGAAGGTCGAGGAGTCGTTCTCTCGGGCGAAGGAGACAGTGCTGAACGCCCTGGAGAGGGAGAGCGAGGTCGTGGCTTCCAGGATCAGAACGGCGGGAGGCAGAGCAGCCGACAGCGTCTCGGAGGAGAGCGGCGTCGTCCCCGTCGACATCGCCGCCGCCGTCACCGGGGAACTGGTCGATGCCCGCACCGACTTCGACGTCAGGTTCTCCTCATCGTTGAGAGTGGCATTCGACGCGTTGGCCGCCGAGTACGGGGATGGTGTGCCGGAGCCCGAGGACTGGGTGAACGACGTCGACTCACCCGAGGCGACGCTCGCCGCGCCCACGGAATCACCGTACGAACGGGCGATCAGGGAAGCGGCGGAGAAGGCCGCGAAGGTGGGGGCCGGGAGACTGTACGAGTGGATCAAGAAGGTCGCGGACAGCAGCGAGCGGGCAGCCGATGTCGCGGACTGGCTCAACAAGACCCGGGCGGGCCAGAAGGTGCTCGACGCCGGCGGGAAGATCACCAACGGCGTGGGCAAGTTCAAGCCGTGGGGCAAGGGTAAGGCAGCCAAAAAGGTTGCCGGAGCGGCCACCACGGTGCAGTGGGCGATGGCGGCCATGGGCCCGTTGATGGACGTGAAGAGCATCGCGCAGGACCAGAGCAAGCGGATAGCGATCAACAAGCGCCGACAGACGCTCCGGGATCACTTCACCGACGTGGCGCTCGAACAGCGGAACGACCTCGCTGACGCCGGTGAGCAGCACCTGAGCGAGTGGATGGCCGAGGTGGAACGCTCACTGAGCGATCTCACGCATCCGGGTGCGCAGATCAGCGCCGCACGCGAAACAGCCCTGACGGAGATCAGGAGCCTCCGCGACGAGGCCGAGAAGCTTGTCGGGCAGGCCACCGACTGACCCCGCGGGCCGGGTGTCCCGGCGGCGAACGTGACCCGTGACCCCGCGACCGCCGGGGCAAACGCGGCTCAGGTCCCCGCCACGAATCCCACGAACCGCGACCACTCCTCGCGCCCTACAGCGAAGTGCGGGCGAGTCACGTCCTTGGAGTCCCGTACGCAGATGGCCTGTTCGGTGAGGGCGACCTCGACACAGCTGTCACCCTGGGTTCCGCTGTGGCTGGACTTGAACCAAGCGAGTTCCGTCGTGCTCATAGCTCTCCTCGCAGTCGCTCCAACAGACCCCGCGAGTCTTTGGGGTTCAGGGCCTGCGAGCGCAGTGTGTCATAGCGTTGGTAGAGGAGGCTCACCTCCTTCGGGTCGGAGATCAGACGGCCGTTCTGCTGCCCTTCGGAGTACGCGAGCCGCTGCCGCTTCGGAGTTTCCAGAAGCTGCAAGGGACCGTCCAGACAGGCATGGAACTCCGTGTCCACCGGCATGATCTGCAACGTCACGTTCCGCGGCGCGGTCAGCTCCAGTACGTGGTCGTACAGACCCCGCATCACATCCGATCCGCCGAGCCGACGCCGGAGGACGTGCTCCTCGACAATGAAGCTGATGGGGACGTTCGGCCGCTCACGCAACAACCTCTGCCGATCGAGACGCGCGACGAGCTGGTCCTCTAACTCCTGATCCGACAGCAGGGGAATGCTGTTGTCGAACACCGCCCGTGCATACCCCTCCGACTGCAGCAGCCCCGGCACCAACCGGCATTCGTACGTGTACAGGCTCACCGCCACCCGCTCCAACTTGGCCCACTGCCGGAACCAAGCCGCCAACCCCACATCCCCCCGCCCCCGCGTCACGTACTTCGACGACTTCCGCAACGCGCCAGTGTTCCCGAGGAGTTCCTCCGACCGCACCACGTACGAGTCGTCAGGCATCCTTCTTCCCAGCTCCACCGACTCCACGGTGTGCTTGGAGAAACGCACCAGGTCCGCGAACTCGGCCCTGCTGTAGCCCGCGTGCTCACGCAGTGCCTGCTGGACGGCACCCCAGGTCCGCAGACTGTCCGAGGGGCCAGGCTCACGATCGGGCTCACCGCCGGCCGACTCCCCGTCGCAGCCGCCCTCGGCCATGATGTCGATGCCGCCCGTCATACGCGGCCACCTCCCGTCCCGTACACGTGACTCGCACGTCCGTCGCCCCGTACCCGTAGGCACTCAGCGTGACGGAAAACCTCGCGTACCGTCCACAGCATGTGTCCGTACGCTGACGCACCGTACGGGCGTCACTCCTGGATCGCGCCCCCACCCACCCGCCGCGGTGGCCCCATGAACGCAACCCTTCCCCAACCACCCCGCACCGTTGCCACGTTCGCCCAGCTCCTGTCCTCCACCCGCCGAGGCGCCCGCCTCCTCGCCACCACTCAATTCTGTGCCTGGACGTGTCACCCGAAGTGACCGAGCGAGCCGAGCAGATCGTCGCCGAACTCGCCGCCAACGCGGCCCTGCACGGCAGCGTCCAGGGCCGCGACTTCCGGCTCGCCGTCACCCTCGACGCCACGACCGGCCTCCTCCGCATCGCGGTCACCGACGCTTGCTGCGACCAACTCCCCACCGCTGCATGCGAGTCGGAAGCGAGTAGCGCAGAGTCGGGCCGCGGACTGCTCCTCATCACGGCACTCGCCACCATCTGGGACACGGAGCCGTGCCCGCCCTCCGGGAAGACTGTCTGGGCGACGATCGACGTGTACGACGACCAGTGACAGGCGGGATCCAGTCAGTCACAGGGCCGGCACCGGCGACGACGGTGGAAGGCCCGTCAGTCGACAATCCACTCAACGGGAGTTGCAGGCCACATCCTCACGACCTTGGCAGCCGAGTAGAAGTGCTTCCGGAGACACCCAGTCGGCGGGTCCGCCTGCTTCGCGATACTCGCGGGTCACTACTGTCGCTCGATGACCACCGAACTCGGCGCGGCACGACCTCCGGTGATCAGCAGGTACGCCAACGCCTTGTCGAGCCCGCCGTCGGGCGGCGACCGTCAGATAGGCCGCTTGTTGCGCCATTGCTAAACAAACCGCTGGATGGCGCGGATGTCCGAAAAACGTCCGTTTGTTGGTCTAGGAATCTGCTCAGAGATAAGAGGTACCACGCCTGGTCCAGTAGGGGGAACGGATGGCTAAGCGTGCACATGCTATTGGCGGGGGCGGTCCACCGGAGATCCTTCTGGAAGTGCAGCCACGCTCGGTGTCGGGAGACCTGGCACCACGGGTGGCCTTGCCGGAGCAGTTCCAGCGACGAGCCGGAGAGATAGCGGACAGCGTGGCACAGGTGGCCGATCAGTTCCGTTCGCGACTTGAGACCGTGCTGCGCCGACCCCCTGACGGAGGATGGGCGGTCGAGTCCATCGAAGTGGGCTTTGACCTTTCGGTCCAGGCCGACGCGGGGGTGATCATCGCCAAGGCTACGAGCGGGGCAACCTTCTCCGCGCGGCTCACGCTGAAGGCAGCTCCGGACGCGCCGTGACGCTCGCTATCGGGCGGCTGTCGGACGCCGCATCGGGCGCTCCCCTGGGAACCGTCTTCGCAGTGACGGACCGCCTGGCCGTGACGGCATTCCACTGCGTGGGCGACCGCACCGTCGGAAAGATCACCTACCGTCGGCTGCGGTGCACCTGGGAGCAAGGCGTGAGCGACGCCACGGTGCACAGTGGTGATCCTCTCAATGACGTGGCTCTGCTCCGCCTGAAGAGAAAGTTACCGGCAGGCCTTCACCCTGTTCCTGTCGCGACGGATGCGCCCGTCCACGCGCCGTTCCATGCTCCCGGGGCGCCCCACGACATCCAAGGGGTCTCGCTTTTCGCGGCCTCGGGCCAGGTGACGTGGTCGAGCAAACGCCACGAGGACGGCGCCAACGTCATCCAACTCGCCTGCTCGGAAGCGGACAAGTTGTCCATGCACGGGCTCAGCGGCGCACCCGTCCTGCTTGGTGCCCCTCCACGCGCGGTAGGTGTGATCCGGTCGAACGAGCCGCGCCGCGGCAATCCGGAACTTGCAGCAGGTTCCACGTTGTTCGCTGCCCCCGTCAGCGCCATCATCGCCAAGTGGCCGGACCTCATTCCAGCCTCAGTTGACGAGGCAGAGACCCGCGCCTTGCTGGAACGCCTGATGAGACCGAACGCCCATCGCGCGGACGTCGTGATCCGCGATGACATCATGCAGTTACTGATCGTGGCTGGCATTGATCTCGATGAGCATGACATCAATATCTCTGATGAATTCGGCCAGGGCTCCCTCTACGTCACGTGTAGTTCAACCGTCATCCAGGCGAGAACAGACGTCTGTGCCGATGCGGCACGCACCACCGCCGAGCGTGACTTGGAGGAGATCCTCGCTCTATGCGCACGTCGAAGCGGCCGACGACACATCGGACTGATAACGGACGGCGCCACGTGGCATTTGTATCACCGAGCCGACGGCCAGCTCCACCATGTGAAAACCGCGACCTTCGCATCGAAGAAGTCCTCCAGGAAAGAAGCCGAGCTGATCTCATGGCTGGAAGCAGTACTGGCCACGAAGCGGAACATAACGCCGACCCCTGGTGAAATAAGTCGCAAACTCGCGGCGACCAGTCCAGCCTACGCGCTGGACTCAGCTGAACTAAGTGCTATTTACGCCGAGTGCCGCAATCTTCCAGTGGTCCGACTCAAGCGAGAGATGTGGGCCAACCTTCTGACTACGGCATCGGGTACCAGATTCACAGACGATGACACACTTTTCGTCGACCATTCACTGCTAGTTGCCATGGCCGAGGTGATCGGTCACGCTGTGGTTGGTTTTCCACTCAATTCCCCTGAGGTCGATGCCAAAGCCATCATGTCGGGAAGGTTCTTCGAACGGTCTCAGGTCGGAGGCGTTGTCGAATCCGATTTCTTTGACTGGATCGTACACGTCCCGGCTGGCGAACAGTTCATCAAGGATCTAGCCCGCAGGCTCACCCGCTTCGCTTGGGGCGAGGTGGAACATGATGTACTCAAGGGAATATACGAGTCAATTATCCCTGAGCATATCCGGCACCGACTGGGAGAGTATTACACGCCAGATTGGCTGGCCGAGGAGATCGTGGATTCCTGTGTTCAGGATCCGCTGACCGAACGAGTTCTCGACGCGAGTTGCGGAAGTGGAACATTCCTGTTCCACGCGGTGCGCGCCTACATTGCGGCCGCTGAAGCAGCAGGGAAAGACGACATCGAAATAATACGCGCCGTGACTGAACATGTCATCGGCTTCGACATTCATCCAGTTGCCGTGACTCTCGCGCGAGTGACCTATCTACTGGCAATTGGGATGGATCGATTGCGCACCGCAGGCCGCCCCGCATTCGCTGTGCCGGTATATCTCGCCGATGCACTTCAGTGGGGCAGAGAAACCTCGTTATTGCACGATGATCTTCGCATCCCAACGACACTCGCTCACGAAACCCTGGTACATGATCCAGAGTACCGAAAGTCACTCTCCCCATCCGATCTCCTTCAGTTTCCCGAAAGCCTGGTATCGAACGCTGGAAAGTTTGACCAGATTGTCACAGATTTTGCTCATAAAGCCACCAGCCGTGAGCGGGGGTCGCCCACCCCTTCCCTGGCCGGCACTTTCCAAAGGTTCGCCGTACCGGCGAATGAACGCCCCGTTTTGGAGCAAACCTTCGCTGTCATGTGCCGACTGCACGATGAGGATCGAGATCACATCTGGGGCTATTACGTCCGCAACCGAGCCCGTCCCCTGTGGCTGGCCCGACCGAAAAATCGCGTCGACGTCCTTGTGGGTAACCCACCATGGCTCGCATTTCGGTACATGACGGAACCCCAGAAGGCCATTTTTCGCAGCATGAGCGTGGAGCGGAAGCTTTGGGTGGGCCGCAACGTGGCCACCAACCAAGATCTGTCCGCGCTATTCGTAGCTCGATGCATCGAACGATACCTGCGCGTGGGTGGCCGCTTCGGGTATGTCATGCCGCTAGGCGCACTTGACCGGAACCAATACGCAGGGTTCCGAAAGGGAACTTTTTCCGTCACAACAGAAACGGTGAACGTCGCCTTCGGCCGCCCGTGGGATCTCCAAGAAATCAAGCCAAGCTTCTTCCCGCAGTCCGTAGGGGTCATCTTCGGCGAGCGACTGCGCCATGAACAATCTTGCGTTCCACTACATCAGGCACCAGTACGCTGGAGTGGCAATTTTCCAACACGAACACCCACCCGAAATGAGGCACTAGAGAATACCATCCGAAAGATTCCACAAGATGCGACCGCACCGACTCCGGACCGCAAGTCAATTTACGCATCCAGATTCTTTCAAGGTGCCAACATCGTGCCGCGATTCCTCTTTGTCGTAGATGAAATAGACAATGGACCACTTGGCGCCGGTGGTGATCAGCAAGCAGTATCAAGCCGAAGAAGCCCGTTCGAGAAGAACCCTTGGAAGGGGCTTCCATCGCTCCACGGGACGGTTGAGCGGAATTTCATTCGACCACTTTACCTAGGTGAATCCATCCTTCCCTTCAGGACCCTTGACCCACTGCATGCTGTAATCCCTTGGGATGGAGTCCACCTCCTCGACGCAAATAGTGAGGATCTCGATCGCTATCCCGGACTTGCAAACTGGTGGCGTGCAGCAGAAACAGTGTGGATCCAGAACCGATCGAGCGAAAAGCTATCACTGACCGCTCAGCTCGACTATCAAAGGAAATTGACCCAGCAAATATACACCGCAGGGCACCGTGTCGTATACACGAAGAGTGGCCTGTATTTGGCCGCCGCGATAATACCATCGACTCAGGCCATCATCGATCACAAACTGTACTGGGGCTCGGTGACCAGTTTGAATGAAGCTAGGTTCCTGGTGGCTATCCTGAATTCCAGAACACTCACCGAAATGGTCCGCCCCTTACAAGGGCGGGGCATGCATAACCCTCGCGACTTCGACAAATACATCTTCAAGATTCCCATTCCGGTCTACAATCCATCTGACCTCAGCCATCAGCAACTGGTTTCCCTTTCAGAACGAGCCGAAGAAGTTTCAGCCGGGGTTGCTCTCACCGCAGCTCGGTTCGAGTCTCAGCGTCGTCGGGTCCGCGAGGTCCTGGCCCAAGACGGAGTTGCAGCGGAAATCGATAAAATCGTTGCGAAACTCTTGCGCAGTTGAGTATTGCGTCGACTGAGCCAGCGCCACGCTCATGGGCTTGAACTCACAGGCCTGTGAAGCGCAGTTACCCAACACCAACCCGGCCGAGCGAGACTCGGCACCCTGAGTGGGCCGCTCCTCCTGACGAGTCCCCTCGTCAGCACAACAGATCTTCTGCCCTGTGCGGAATGCCCCGCAGGTGGCGTCCGGCCTGTTCCATGGCCAGGAGGAACGAACGGCCGTCACCATCCATGGCGGGGCCGCCGACGGCGGCCTCGTGAATCATGCCGATCGCGTGCTTCCCTTGCGGTGGGCATACCGGCCTGCTTCGCCGTCATCTGCGTGCCACACCGAGTCTGCGAACCCACTGCGATGCCGACAGCGCCGTGGGTACCCAAACCCGGCTGACTGCGACCAGCCGGTCGGGAGGTGTGTAACTGGTCCACCACTCCGCGCCCCTCTGCTGAGTGATGGCGCTGGGCCCGGCTCCAGGAATCGCCGAGACTCCTCCTGCACCGTAGAGACGGCGAGGATCTGGTCCTCACCACCGCGGCGCGGGCCGAGCAGGACCAGACCGTGGTGTCGGCGGCCACCCGGATGCTGGTCGCGTTGGCTCGCCGGGAGCCCGGCAGCATAGAACTGCTCCTCGACATACTGCCGGACACATTCCCGTGGGTCCGATTCCTGCCCGAGCCCGATCTCCACGCCTTCGCCGTCGAACTGGTCGACACCATGCGCGCCGCCGACTCGCTCGGCAACAGCGCGTCCGTCGCCCAGTTGCTCATCGCCTGGCAGGGCCGCACTGACCAGGGATCACAGCGAAGACTACGGCCCGGTACCAGACCCTCGGGACATCGCATGACTGCGGGCCGCGGCGACCGCGCCAGGCCACCGGCACCAGAGGGCCGCTGGGAAGTCCGGTTCGCCGACGCGGCCTCAGCCAAGAGCTGGGAGAGTCTCGCCCAACAGGCCCGCGAGAACACCTACCGCGCCTGGATCACCATGCGCACCGCCCCCAAACCGGTCACCGAGACCCCCCGGCACCGCCGCCTCAAGGGCGCTCTGGCGCACGGCACCCACTCCGGTCGGTGTTCTTGTTCACAGCCCCTCGTTCCCCGGATCTGGTTCGTCCTCCGGCACGGCGGTCGGGGCATCCCCTGGGTCCACGGCCTGCTCCGCGGAATCCGCCGTCCCCAGGAGGGCGGCGAGGCGCTGACGCATGCGCGCGCGGCGGGCCTCGTAGAACTCCGGGAAGCCGGTCACATCCTCGGGCAGGCCAGTGGCGTCGTACTCCCTCAGCCAGCTCTCGCGCGCGGCATCCAAGTCGAAGTGCTTCCGCAGCCAGGCGGCCGGCAGGGCGGCCTGCTTCGAGATGTTCTCGGGTCCCCTCAGCAGTTGCAGGTTCGCCGCTCTGTCCAAGCGGTCCTCGACGAGAGACAGCGCGTCCTCGGAGAGGCCGGCCGCCCGCAGCTTGGTCCGTGACCGCAGGAGGCTGCGCGGGAAGATGTGGTCTTCGTGGAAGTGGTCCCTGGTGTCGACGCCTGGGTACAGCATCGCGAGCATCGGGAACAGCCGCTTCGATCCGTACTTGAGATCCAGCAGGTCATCGATCTCGCTGGGCTCGAAGCGGAGCGACTTGCCCTGTCGGCCCATCTCACGCTCGACGGCCTCGGTCGGCCACCCCTGTCCGCCTTCCTTCTCCAGGGTCGTGCGCAGGCCGGTGAGCAGCCGGTCCAGGCCACTGCCCCACACGCCGGACTTCATCAGCGAGCGCTGGAGCCATCGGCGGATCGCCGCACGGTCGTCCCTGAACGCCTCCGAGGTGCGGTAGTTGTCCCCCAGACCTCGGCGGTGGAGGTAGTAAGCCAGTGGGATAACCGCGCTGTTGGCCGTGAGGGTGACGCCGGAGAATCCGAAGTCGGCTAGCAGGGCCACTCCGAGGCGCAGCGCGTTCTCGATCTCGGTCCAGTGCTTCTCGAGGTTGGTCATCGTGTCGCGATCGAAGTTGTCCACCTTGAAGCGGATGTCGCCCTTCCCCAGCAGCACCAGTCCGGTTTTGAGGACCAAGTCCTTACCGAAGGCGAAGCCCTGTCCGATCCCGTTGAGTTCGTCGACGAGCCTGTGGATGGTCTCGCGCGCGTCGTGCTCGACCCACTGGGCGGTGGCCACCGAGAGAAGGAGGTCGGAGTAGGAGAGGACGGCGCCTCCCGAGTTGACCCGGATGAAGATGTTGAGGACCTTGTCCAGCTCCTGCGCTTCCTCGAGGAAGAAGTTCACCGTCGGGGTGACATGGACGACCTCGTGGAGTCTGGTGAGCACGTCGCCGGCGGTGGCGTTGTCCGCGACCCCGTGCTGCTGAAGCGTGCGAATGACGTCCCCGACAGTACGTACCTCGCGCATGTCCTGAACGCGGTACCACTGGGCGTCGCCGGTCTCGGTGCTGGCCTCGGCTTCTTCTTGGCTGAGGAACCGGAAGTCGTACTCGACTCCCAGGTCGTCATCCTGGCCGCGGTGCAGCAGGTTCAGGTAGAGGAGCTTCTTCGGATAGGCGAGCGGGTTGTTCGCCCACATGCGCGGAAGCTTCGCGGTGAATGACCCGCACAGACCGATGTTGAGCGCCGTCAGTCGCTGCTGGCCGTCAAGGATCGCCGTGATGGCCCGGCTGCCCAGCGGGCCGGTCGGCGCGCAGTGGGCATTGTCGCGCTCGTGGTAGTCGCGCATGAAGTCGTAGAAGGCGAAACGACCGGAATTGCCCTCGTGGACCTGCCACATGAGGAACGAGCCGATGGGATAGCCACGCATCAGGCTGTCGTACAACCGCGTGATCTTGTCGCGTGACCAGACGAACTCGCGCTGAATCGCCGGCAACACGTACTCGCGACGATGGATCTTCTCCAGCGCGCTGGCGATCGTGATGGGCGTCTGGAATGACATGCGTCCCCCCGCCGAACTCAGGTTTCACGCACACCGTAGCGTCCGAAGTCAGGGCCTCGCAGCGCGTGGTGAGACTCAGGCCGCCGCCGGTTCCCAGCGGTACCCCTCGCCCGTCTCGCCCTACGGACGCGGCAGCAATTCCAGCTCCGTGCACACGAGTTCGGTGTTAGCGGGCGGCAGGGTCAGCGACGCCCGCCGCATGCGAACACTCCGGGTCGCCGGGGCGGGAAAGGCCGTCAGCCGCGGCACCAGATCGCGCAGGAGTAGCCCCTCACAGAACGGGGCCAGCCCCGACACCTTCAGGCGGCAGCCCTCGGAGTAGGAGCGCTCGTTGCAGACGACCGGCTCGTCCAAGACGCGCACGGGACTCGCGATCGTCGCCCGGCAGATGACCTCGCCACACTCCCCAACGCACGCGCCGCCTTGACGCGGCCTGCCGGAAACGCCATCCGCTGTTCGGTGACCACCCAGCTCAGTGCGGCGCGGTCTCCGATGATCAGCAGGTGCCGGACGACATGCGATCACGTTAGCGGGGCTTGCTCGACCGGCCGGACGTCTCCAGGGAGTACACAAATTCGAATATCCCAGATATCGGAAACTCGTTGACAGTGCTAACACGCTATCGGCATGCTCGAAGTGCCAACAACTCGCATCAGCAGCCCGCGTGGCCCCTTCTGCCGCGCCCGACAACGGGAACCGACCATGACCAATCAGCCTCCTGCGTCCCTGCGCGATCTCCTCCTCGACCGCCTGGGCCACTCCGACCTCGCACCTCAGGTGCAGGACCTGCTACGCGAGTTGGTCCCCGACGAGCCGGCCAGGAGCAGCGGAGGTCGAGCCGGACCCGTGCAGCTCCGTTCCATCACCGCCGCCGGCTGGCGCGGCATCGGTCCGCGGACCACCCTCGAACTGCCGCCCGGGCCCGGCCTGGTCGTCGTCGCAGGTCCCAACGGCTCCGGCAAGTCGAGCTTCGCCGAAGCCGCCGAGACCGCGCTGACAGGGCGCAACTCCCGCTGGGACGGACGGCGCGCGACGGACTGGCAGAAGGGATGGCGCAATCTGCACAGTCCCGACGTCACTCCCGAGGTCTGCGTCGAGCTGGCCGTGGGTGAGCGGGGCGACGCGGTCACCGTGCGGCGGACCTGGCACGGTCTCAAGGTCGATGAGGCGCGCACCAAGGTCGAGGGATCGGACGGCTTGGAACGGAAGCTGGAGGAGGTCGTCGACGGCGAGGCGCTGGACCTCGCCCGGCCCTTCTTGCCGTACAGCGAGCTCGGTTCGATGATCAACGGCACGCTCGGCGGCCTGCACGACGCCTTCTTCAAGCTCCTCGGGCTCGAACTGCTCGCCGAGTTCGACGGCCGTGTCAAGGACGCCGCGAGCGAGTGCGAGCAGACGATCAAGCATGCGGACGCGCTCACCGCGCAGCTCCTCGACGCCCTGGGCCCGCTCGACGACCCCAGGGCCCGCGAGGCCGCCCAGGCGCTGTCGGTAGCCAAGCGCGACGTCGGCCGGGTGCGTGCGCTGCTGGAGAGCCGTACCCCGGCCGCCGAGGCCGAGTTGGCCCGGCTGCGACAGCATGCGAGCCTCGCCGGGCCGGATCTGGCGGAGGTCGGCGGAGCCGTCGCCCGGCTGCGGGAGGCCGCCGCCGGCGTCGAGGAGGCCCGGTACGGCAGTGCCGAGGAGGCCCGCCGCCTGGCCCGGTTGCTGGAGGCGGCGATCGAGCACCAGCGGCGCTCGCGGAGCACGGACTGCCCGGTCTGCGGCGCCGAGAACCGGCTGGACCGGGCGTGGGCCGAGCAGGCGCGGGCCGAGGTGGAGCGGCTTCAGACGGAGGCCGTCGGCGCCGAGGTCGCCCGGCAGGAGGTGGCGGTCGCCGTGCGGGCCGTGCACGACCTCGTACAGCCGGTTCCGGTATGGCTGCGCGGCGGGACCTCCCCGCTCACGGCGGTGTGGCAGGAGTGGGTCCAGTGCCGGGACGTCACCCATCCCAGGGAGCTCGCGGACCGCGTCGAGCGTGCCGCGGCCGCCCTGGACGACGCCTGCCGGCAGCTGCGGGAGGAGGCCGCTGGGCGGCTCTCCGAGCACGATGGTGCCTGGCAGCCGTTCGCCGTACGGCTCGCGGAGTGGCTCGGCGCGGAGGAGGCGGCTGAGGCCGCGCGCGAGCGGCGCAAGCACGCGCGTAAGGCGCGGACCTGGCTGCGGCCGATCATCGACGAGCTGCGCGACGAGCGGCTGCGCCCGTTCGCCCGGCGGTCCCAGGATGTGTGGCAGAAGTTGTGTGAGCACAGCAGCGTCACGCTCGGGTCCGTCACCCTTGCGGGCACTCCCGGTCGCGGCAAGGTCGAGCTCGACGTTTCCGTGGACGACATGTCCGCTCCCGCCTACAGCGTCATGAGCCAGGGCGAACTGCACTCGCTCGCGCTCTCGCTCTTCCTGCCGCGGGCCACGCACGCGGACAGTCCGTTCGGGTTCCTCGTCATCGACGACCCCGTGCAGTCGATGGACCCCGAGAAGGTCGAAGGACTGGCCCGGGTTCTTGACGCGTGCGCCCAGGACAGACAGGTGATCGTCTTCACCCACGACACGCGGCTCCAGCAGGCCATCGCACACCTCGGCATCGGTGCGACAGTTCTCCGTGTGAGCCGCCAGGCCGACTCCGTGGTGGGTGTGGAGACGATCACCGACCCGGTGGAACAGGCTCTCTCGGAGGCGCGGGCCGTCTCCATGGACCCCAACCTGCCGCAGGATGTGGCCGATCATGTGCTATCCGCCATGTGCAGGGTGGCGGTGGAAGCCGCCTGCCTGGAGACCGCTCGGCGCAGGCTCCGCGACGAAAAGGGGCTCGGGCTGCGGGCCGTCGAGGAGCGCGTGGAGTGCCTTGAGCGCACCAAGACGTACGTATCCCTTGCCCTCCTCGGGGACGAGCAGCAGCACGCCCGTGCGGCCGTCGAGCGGATCTGTCCCGGAGGCTGGAAGCTGATCGAGGCCTTCAACTCGGGTGCCCACACGCCCCTGCCGAGCATCAACGACCGAAAGGATCTCGTCCGCCGGACCAACACGCTAGCGGCGGCGATCCGCAGCAGTGCCGGGACTCAGAGTGCCGGGGGCGCCCGATGAGCGTGTCCCCCCAGACCCTCGTGACCGCAGCTGGCCGTCTGCTGCTGCCCGAGCTCGGCACCGTGCCCACCCTGAGCCCCGGCCTGCGTGCCCGTGCCGCCGCGGTCCTGCTCCGCATGGCACTCGACCAGGCCCTGGACGCCTACTGGCAGCAGGTCACTCCGTCGATGACGCGGATAGGCAAGCACCGGATGCTGTGCCTGGAGTGGTATGCGGGCCACGACACCGCCCGCCGGTGCCGCACCACTTGGTCGGCGCTCAGCGCGGCATGCCATTACCGCACATACGAACTGCCCCCGCCGCCTGCTGAGATCCACACCCGGTTGCTGGAGGTCACCGCCCTCCTCGCTGCCCTGCGCGGCGGGCCGGGCACGGCCTCCGTCACGTCGGCGGCAGACGCCTGAGAGCGCACGTGTCGTGCTTCAGTCCACACCTGACCGCACGCTGACTCGGCAAGAATTCTCGAAGGGGACAATGGTGACCCGCCATCGTCAGAGGTGCCCCCTATTGTTCTGGGTGAGCACGGTGCATGAATGGGGAAATGGTGACCACGGCCGACGGCGAGACCCCGTACCCGGAGTTCAGGCTGAGACTGCCCAACGGCGGCCCCGAAGCCCGAGGACGGCTGCTGACCGAGAAGGGGTCTAATGGGAGAGCGAAGTTCGTCGTCCTGGCCGGGTCTCCGGGGCGCCCGGAGGTGGTGCCGTCGTTCCCCATCCGCATGCCGTCGTCCTACCGGCTGAGACAGCGGCTGATCGAGGACGACATCTTCGTGCAGTCGGAAACCTGGCCTGGCTGGATGGAGCTCATTGAGGACGTCGAGTGCAACTCGCCGTCGGCCGCCGCCGAGATCCTGGTCGGTCGCAGTGCCAATGGATGGCAGGAGTGGAAGACCGCCGACGGCAATCCACTCTCCGACTACCTCGACCAGGTGTGGTGGGGGCCCAGCCGGGCCTGGCTGGTGCGCGGATCCAATGTCTCCGGCCTCGACCTCGTCCGGCGGCTGTGGCTGCCCGAGGAGGTGGTGACCCTGCGAGCACGCCACCTGCGGCAAGGTGTCGAGCAGGGCATCAGCAAGGACCGGCTGCGCACCGCCGTCGAGGAGGACTACGCCTCCACCGCGACTTACAACCAGAAAGTACGGCTGGTCGAGGAACTGCATATGTTCCTCTCCCGGATGAGGCCCGGCGACACCATGTGCACCATCTCCGGCGGTCGGCTCTACGTCGGGAAGATCACGGGAGACGCCGAGCAGCTTGCTTCCGAGGACGGCCAGTCGGATCTGCGCCGGCCGGTGGACTGGGCGGATGGCGGGCACGCGTACGAGGACCTGCCCGAGGCGCTCCAGCAGAAGCTCTCCGCACAGCATGACGTCGTCGATCTGACCGCGGTGAAGGATCTCATCGACGGCTTGGGGATAAGCGACGAGGACCTGATCGAGGAGGCCGAAGCCGCCGATCGAGACCCGAGCGTGGAGATCCCCGCGCTCGCCGCCCGCCGTGAGCTGGAGTTGCCCCAGCCCACGGACGGGTTGGCCGAGGAACTTCTCGTACACGACACCGCCTGGCTGCGCGAGGTGCGTGACCTGCTGTGGGACGAGCGGCAGCTGGTGCTGTACGGTCCGCCCGGAACCGGCAAGACGTATCTCGCCCTGAAACTCGCGGAGTTCCTCGGCGGCGGACCCGAGCAGGTCAAACTCGTGCAGTTCCATCCGTCGTACGCCTACGAGGACTTCTTCGAGGGCTTCCGGCCGCAGGAGGATCCGCAGACTCGGGAAGTCGCCTTCCGGCTCACCGCCGGCCCGCTGCGTGAACTCGCCGATCTGGCCTCCCGGGAGGGCAACCGGCACATCCCGCACTTCCTGATCATCGACGAGATCAACCGCGCCAACCTGGCAAAGGTCTTCGGCGAGTTGTACTTCCTGCTGGAGTACCGCAACAAGTCCGTCCGACTGACCTACTCCGGCGATGACTTCGCGCTGCCACCCAACCTCTTCGTGATCGGCACCATGAACACCGCCGACCGGTCAATCGCGCTCGTCGACGCGGCGATGCGCCGCCGCTTCGCCTTCGTCGAACTGTCCCCGCGCATCGAGCCGACGATTGGGCTGCTGCGCCGCTGGCTCGCGCGCGAGGGTCGCGGTGCCGAGCCGGCCGATCTGCTCGACGCGCTCAACTCCCGTATCGACGACGCGGATTTCCGCATCGGGCCCTCGTACCTGATGAAGAGCGGTGTCTATCGGGAGGGTGGACTCGAGCGGACGTGGCGGACCAAGATCCTGCCGCTGCTAGAGGAGTATCACTACGGGGAGGGCGTGGACATCGAGAAGAGGTACGGACTCGCCGCCTTGCGGGAGTCGTTGGGGTGACCCAGGTCATCGAACTCGTCGAGCACGCACCGGCCATGGGCGTCGCCCTGCCGGACGCTGTCGGACGAGCGCTGGCGGCCGGGGACATCGTGGACGCGACTCCTGATCCGTACGTCTCGGGGCACTGGTCTCTGCGAGCCGGCAGCAAGGTCGGCGCCGTGGCGGTCGCGGTGCCAGGGCACGATGTGCCGATCACGGTACGCGTCGTCCCCAAGGTCTCCATCGCCCGCCTGTTCTTCCTCCTCGGGTACAGCCTCGACCCGAAGGGCGGCTGGCGAGATGGGGAGGTCGATGTCGCCGGGCACCGCGATCTGCTGCCCGCGCTCGCCCATGCAGTGGAGCGTCAGATCGACCGCGCCCTGCGGCAGGGGCTCCTCCAGGGGTATCGAACAACCGAGGAGACGTCCCTGATCGTCCGGGGCCGCATCCGGGAAGCCGAGCAGATACGGCGGCGGTTCGGCGCGACGCTGCCGGTGGAGGTGGAGTACGACGAGTTCACCACCGACATCGCGGAGAACCGCCTGTTGCGCGCCGCTGTAGAACGCCTCCTGCGGCTGCCCGGCGTGCCCCACGATGTGCGTCGCGGACTGCTCCACCAGCGTGCCCGCCTGGCCGATGTCACCGTGATCGTGCGTGGTCAGCCGCTGCCTGCCTGGCAGCCGAGCCGACTCAACTCGCGCTACCAGCACGCCCTGCATCTCGCCCGTACGGTCCTGGAGAACGCCTCCGTCGAGCGCGCGCCCGGCGGGCTGCGCGTCGACGGGTTCCTGTTCGACATGAACAAGCTCTTCGAGGACTTCGTGACGGTGGCACTGCGGGAGGCATGCCGCGGCCTCGGGCACTCGGCGCGGCTACAGGATCCGCATCACCTCGACGAGGCGTCCGCGATCCGCATGAAGCCCGACTTCGTGCTCTACGGGTCGCATGGCGCCCCGTGCGCCGTGGTGGACACCAAGTACAAGGCCGAGAAGCGGGACGGTTTCCCGGACGCCGACCTCTACCAGATGCTCGCCTACTGCACCGCCCTGGACCTACGCGAAGGCCATCTGGTGTACGCCAAGGGCAACGCGCCACACGCGGCGCACACGGTGCGGCACGCGGGCATCGTCATCCACCAGCACGCCCTCGACCTCGACCAGGGGCCCTCCGGGCTGCTCTCGGATGTGGAGAAGGTGGCCGCCCTGCTGGTGAGCACCCCGCGCGTATGATCGACTGCAGAGTGTCCGTTCTGGGTGGGGAGTGCGCCTCGTGCCGCAGCTCGCGTTCGCCAACAGCTTCTGGGAGAGCTACGACGTCCTGGAACGGCGCGTCAAAGCCGGTGTACGCAAGGCGATGCAGAAGTTCCAGCAGCTCACCGTGCCCGAACTGCAGGCGGACAAGGGGCTGCACCTGGAGTCCGTGGAGAACGCACGCGATCCACGCATGCGGACTATACGAATCAACGACTTCTGGCGGGGCGTCGTCCTCGCCCCGGACGACGGAAGTGACGTCTTCCTGCTCGTCAACGTCGTCCCCCATGACGACGCCTACACCTGGGCCGCGAAGCGGCTGTACACGACGAACTCCGCCACGCGGGCCCTGGAGGTTCGCAACGTCGCGGCGATCGAGCAGTTGACCCCGGCCCTGGAGAAGGTCGCCGCGGCCGCCGACTCGCTGCTCTTCGCGAAGTACTCGGACACGGTGCTGCGCGAACTCGGCATCGACGATCAGGTACTTAGGGCCGTACGGACCATCGTCGACAAGGCACAGCTGCGGGCCTTCGAAACGCTGCTGCCCGAGGACCAGTGCGAAGTACTGCAGTACCTGGCCGAGGGGTTCAGCCCCGAAGAGGTGTACCGGGACGTGGTCGCGGTCCGGCGGCCCGTCGACGCGGGACCCGACCCGGACGAGAGCCTGGCCGTCGTCATCGCCAACACCACAAGCCGCATCACCCTGGTCACCGGCCCGGAGGAACTCACCGACATCCTGGAGAAGCCGTTCGCGGCCTGGCGGGTGTTCCTGCACCCCTCGCAGCGCCGCGTCGCCTACCGGGTGTCGTACGGCGGCCCGGTTCAGGTCACCGGCGGCCCAGGGACCGGTAAGACGGTCGTGGCACTGCACAGGGTGAAGCACCTGCTCACCCGCTCCCCGGACGCCCGCGTCCTGCTCACCACGTTCACCAATGCCCTGGCCGCGTCGTTGCGGGAAAACCTGTCCGTCCTCCTGGACGGCGACGAGTCGCTGCTCGCTCGCGTCGAGGTGACCACGGTGAACGCCTACGCGCACGGCATCGTGACCCGCCTCGACGGCCGGGCGCCCTCCCCGATCGGTGACCGGGAGGAGCGGCAGGTGTGGCAGCGGGTCGTCAAGAAGCTCGGTCTGCCGTGGACGGAGCAGTTCCTGGCCCAGGAGTACCGCCATGTCGTCCTCGCCCAGGATCTACGCACTCTGGACGACTACCGCGCGTCCTCCCGGCGCGGTCGTGGCAGCGCGCTGTCACCGACCAGGCGGGAACAGCTGTGGCCGGCCATCGAGTTGTTCGAGTCCATGCTGCGCGGCCAGGAGGTCACCACCCACCTCAAGGTGTGTGCCCGCGCGGCCGAACTCCTGGCCGCTTCCTCACCCGCGCACGACCACGTCGTGGTCGACGAGGCACAGGACCTGCACCCGACCCAGTGGCGCGTCCTGCGCGGCGCGGTGGCACCGGGCAGCGACAACCTGTTCATCACCGGCGACCCGCACCAGCGGATCTACGACTCGAAGGTCTCACTCGGTTCGCTCGGCATCTCGGTGGCCGGGCGCACGCACCGCCTGCGCATCAACTACCGCAGTACGGAGGAGATCCTCGCCTGGTCGACGGGCATCCTCACTCCCGTGTCGGTCGACGACTTGGGCGGCGAGGGCAGCGACACCCTGGCGGGTTACCGGTCGCTCCTGCACGGCCGCAGACCGCACGTGGACGGGTACGGCTCGGAGCAGGCGGAGATCGCGGCACTCGTCAAGCGGGTCGAGAGCTGGCTCGCGCAGGGCATCCGGCCGTCGGAAATCGGCGTGTGCGCCCGCTTCAACGTGCTGCTCGACAAGGCGTACGACAAGCTGGGCGCGGCCCGGGTACCGGTGGTCCGAGTCAGAGACAATCCGGGGCCGGATACGGACGGCGTACGGCTGGCCAGCATGCACGCCATGAAGGGGCTGGAGTTCCGCTGCGTCGCCGTCCTCGGAGCGTCGGCGAGCGCATTCCCCTTCGCTCGCGAAGTGACGCCCGCCTCTGTGGACGCGCTGCAGCACGACTCGGACCTCCTCCGGGAGCGGTGTCTGTTGTTTGTGGCCTGCACACGGGCGCGGGAGGCGCTGGCGGTGTCGTGGAGCGGATCAGCGAGTCCATTCGTTCCACAGGCGAAGTGACGTACAGCCCCAATGATGTGACTGCCCGTCAATCTTCTGGCGCGAGCGCCCCGTTGCCGAGCCCGTCCCGTGCCAGCGCCGCCGCCTGCTTGCTGAGTTCGGCCACCTTCCGCGCGCGCTCCTCGAACTCCTGCAGTGCGCGGAACGCTGCCCCGTACCGACGCTGTTCGGCAATGTCCATCTGCGGGATGCGGGCGCCCTTGCCGTCGAGCCGGTAGGTGCCGCTGGCGCTCGTGGACCGCCGGGTGTTCGCCGCGCTACGTAGAAAACCCTGGAGATAGTCGGTGTCGAGCTGATCGCTCACCGAGATCGGCTCCGGATCGCCGTACTCGACCAGCCCGGCACGCGCGAGGTCGGCGACACTGACGGACGGCCCCTCCAAGGCGCTGGGGCCGACGCCCCCCATCAAGGTCGGCAGCAGGTCAGCCAGCAGCTGCACCTGTTCGGCCAACTCCTGCCGCAGAGCCCGGTACTCGGTCGCATAGTCGCGGTGAGACTCTTCGACGCGACGGCCGGGAGTGAGATCCACAGCGTCGTCGAGGAGTTCGATCAGGGGTACGTCCGCCGTCTGGTCGGGCCCGGGTTCCAGCGGGCCGTCCGGGTCGTTTGCCGTCAGGTCGACCATGCGCACCCTGGCGACGGCGTCTTCCGGGGACTGCGGGCGGCGCAGATGCCAGAGGTGCACGGGAAGTGCGTGCGAGGCAGCACTCCCGGGTGGGAGGGCGATGATGTGCGTGAGGATGCCGCGGCGCACGAGCTCGGCCCGGATACGTCGGCCGGCCTTGCGGTAGGCGACCGAAGCGGGCATGACCATGAGGACGCGCCCACCTGGCGCGGTGTGCGCGTAGGCGTGTTGCAGCCAGGCGAGTTCGCCTTCGGCACGCGAGGGTGTGCCGAGCTCCCACCGGGGGTCGAGAAGCAGGTCCTCGCGTCCCCAGTCGGTGGCGCTGACGGGCGGATCGCAGACGACCAGGTCGGCCTTGAGGTCCGGCCAGCGGTCATCGCGCAGGGAATCTCCGGTAAGGATGTCGACGCCGGTACGTCCCGTGAGATCGGCCCGCAGCTGAGCGAATCGAGCACTGCGGGCGTCGGCCTCCTGACCACACCGCTTCGGCCCGAGCTCGGGTCCGACAGCCAACAGGAGCGTCCCGATACCGCACGCCGGATCGAAGAGGGTCGCATCAGCGGGCACCTCGCCGGCGAAGTGCCGCACCGCATGGACGACGCGAGATGAGGTGACCTGGTCGGAGCCGGCCCGGCGCACTGAGTCGGTGAAGCGCTCAGTAAGCGCGCTCACCGCGTCACCAGGTGATCCACTGTCTCCGAGTTGCCGCGCCAGTCGAACGACATCCGTCGGAAGAGCTTCCGGGGCCTCGCCCTCGACACCGGCGAACAGCTGGGCGACATCGGCGAGCCCACCGATCATCTCGTCGCCGTAGGCCGCTCGCAGGGCCTGCCACAGCTGCACCTCCTCTGAGACATCCTGGCCCTTGCGCTGCTTGTCCAGCCATGCCTGCACCACGCCCAGGTCGAACAGCGGACTGTTCGCACCGCCGCCTGCGGGCGCCGGGAAGTCCTCGTATCGCCGCCTCCAGTTGGAGACCGCGGCACGCGTGACGCCAGCGAGCCGGGCGATCTCGGAGCCGGTGACGAGCGGTCCAACGACTGGCTGGGCGGGATGGTCTGCCATGCGCGTCACCGTACACGGATGCCCGGCATCCATCAATCATGAGAGAAAGTTGACAGTGTACACAGATGCCCAGACAGCACCTGTGTGCACCCCTGGACTTGCACACGCACACTGCCCTCCTCACTCCCCCACCGTCGGTCGCTACGGCGCGCCCATTCGCGAGGGCGCTCTATGTCGGGCGGCCAACTCGGCCTTAGCAGGCGACTCGTTCCAAAGGAGTGACATTCTCGGAATCGGCGCTCTTTCCGGGACAGTACCCCCTGCTGAAGCGGTAAGGGTCAGCGGGGACCAACCTCCTCGAGGGCCACCCCCGCCTTTTCGGCCAGCCATTCGAGCGCGGTCACGGGGACAGGCCAGTCGGCCGCGTCCAGGGAGATCGCGAGCGTTTCTTCATCCCTCCGGATCAGATTCTCCACCGTCCACAAGCCACTCTCGCCGGATATCCAGTAAAGCCAACTGGGCATTTCCCAACCCCGCATTCTCTCCATGCGCGCTTGCCCTTCAGCCGACCCTTTCCGCCATTGGTCGAGCCACCTGGACTTCTCTTCCGGAGTGGACGGCGAGGCGAATTCCTGGCGAAGCCATTCCGGCAGTACCTCGACGCCCTCGGCCTCGACACGAAGGGCCAGCGCCAGAGCCTCACCGAATGCGGCGACGTCTGCGGCTCGACCCTTCGCGTGAATTTCCACCATCATATCCATGCTCCACTGAAGCCTTGATCAATTAAATACGGCCCACACAGCGCGTGCGACCCCGCGGCAGAAATCCGCGGGGTCGCACGATGATGCCGAGCCTAGTTCGGCCCGGATTCCCGTCCAGTTCCTTGAATCATGCTATCAAAGAAGGCACTCATGTGCTGGGGGCGCAGCATGTACTGATCGACAGCCTTTGTGGTGTCAACCTTCAACGGCGCCCCAGGGAAGTCCTTGGCCATGGATTCGGGAACAGCGTTCGCGCGAAGCCAATCGACGAATTGAGCGTCAACGTCGAATGACTTTATTTTACTGTCTGAGAAGCCTTGCGACAGGCGCTTCTCCAGGAAATCATCCGCACGTTTCTTCACGCCGAAGTTCAGGAACACCGGCTTCTTGGCATTCTTCAGCGTCACAAACCCGCCGTCGAGAACCTTAATCCTCTGGTTGCCTGCTCCCTCCACCCGGTAGACAGTCACGAGGCCCTGCTTGCCCCAGGCTCTGGACGCGACTACTGCGCCAAAGGTGGGACCAAGAGCCACCATTGTCTTGTAGTAGGAGTTCCTGATGCCGCATATTGTCCCCGATTCTCCCGACGCGCACGGAAGGTCGGGTCCCGAGCTGGGCCGCTACCTGTTCCGCAACGTGCCAAGTGATGCAGTCATCAACTTCCTCGCTACCTACCAGTTCCACGAGCAGTCTGCCGACACGGACCCCAGCCTCCTCATCAACTACATCCGCAAGCGCATCACCGTGGCCGACTCGCTGCGTCAATGGAACGTGGCCATCATCGGCAAGCCCGCCACCCATCCCGGCGAGACGCTAACCTTCGCCGAGAACATCACGGTCGGCCGAATCGTCCGTTCTCGCCTCAACGGCGCCTCGCAGCAACCTGACTTCGCCGACATCAAAACTCTTATGGGTGCGCGCGATGCCGCCATCGACCTGGCCGGCGATATCAACAACCTGAACGAACAGACCATGCGAGCAGCCCGGCGCCAACAACTGCCCCACACTGGGCTGCTCGCCCTCTACCCCATCGACAAGACCTCCGCCCCCGCCTCGGCGAAGACGCACCGCGCCCCCCTCAACGCTGAAGAGCATGTCATCGGCGTCGGTCTCGTCTTCCCCCATCCCACCACCACAGACTCCACCGTCTGATTCCTCGCGACTCAACCGTCGCCAGATGCAAGCCCTTTTAGACACCAAGACGCCGGTGAACCACGGAGAGCCGTCGTAAATGACGTCTCGTAGGCTGGGAGCGTGGCGCGTGGCCGACTGCCTGGAGGGGCACTGTGGGCCTACGCGAAACGGGTCTGCTGCACGATCGGGTGACATCTTGACCTGCCCCACGGTTTGGGTTCCAGCTGCGGTGGCTAACTGGCGGCGTGGATGGTGTCTTGTGCGGAGAGTAGTTCGTACTCGATGGGGGTGCGGTAGCCCAGTGCTGAATGTCGTCTCTGGCGGTTGTAGAAGATCTCGATGAACTCGAAGATCGCGTTGGCCAGTTCGACCCGGGTCTTCCAGCGCTTGCGGTTGAGCAACTCGATCTGCATCGAGGACCAGAACGACTCCATCATCGCGTTGTCCAGGCCGTCCCCGACGGTGCCGAACGACGGCAGGAGGCCGGCGGAGCGGATGCGTTCCCCGAAGACCCAGGAGGTGAACTGGGTGCCGTGATCGGCGTGAACGACGCCGCCCGGCTCGGGGCGGCGGTTGCGGATGGCCATGTCCAGCGCGATGGCACGCGCGCCCGGAACTCCGGAGGATAGGGACGAGGCATGGCTGCCAGCCTTCCGTGAAGGGCTGTCAGTTAGCCACCAGAACTGGAACCTGGAAGGTGGGGCAGGTCAACCCTGTCACCCAATCCTGCATCAGACCCACACCGCTGCTCCAGCTGGCCATTACATGTCACGACCCGCCTCTGCGGCAATGGTCAGGACATGGGCGCGGAACTGCCGGAGCGTCGGGTTGTCGGCGACGGCCTGTACGGAGATACGGCAGCCGAGCTCGCGGCCGAGCGCCAGGACCAACTGGGCTGCAGTCAGCGAGGTACCCCCCAGTTCGTAGAAGGTGTAGTCCTCGTAGTCGCCGTCCAGTTGCAGGGTGTCGCGCCAGTGGTCGGTGACGATTCGGTGTGCGTAGGAGCCGACGCCCTGCGCCGATGAGCTACTCAAGAGCCATGTCCTCCGAAATCTTCCTGGCTGCGTTGATCCCGCTGCACGCTGCCCCGGTCCACATGAAGTACGGCGATCCCGGAGCGTTGCCAGCGCTGTAGACGAGTCGGTGCGATGTCTGTCCGAAGAGGGTTGTCCGTGGGTAGCCGTGTGCATTGAGTTCCAGTCCGAGGGACCGGGGCAGGCGTTGGTTGGGCCTGATGACGAAGTCGAGGACGACGACACCGGTGGTGATCGTCCGGCCGGCTTCCGTGGTCAGGGCTAGTTCGCCGGACGGCAGTCGCTCGGCCTTCCCTACCGTGTCGGCAAGGACCTCACACCCGTGCTCACGCAGCCGGTCGGCCAGTCTGCTCTCGGCAGCTGCGGGATCCCACACGAGCGTGGTCAGTCCCTTGGCGTACGGTCGGCACAGCAGCGAGTGCTTGAGCGCTTCCTCCCCTGCCCCGACGGACACGAAGTGCTTCCCGCTGTGTTCGTAGGTGTGGCAGTACGGGCAGTCGAAGACCGTCTTCCCCCAGACGCCGTCCGGCAGCCAGGGCGGCAGTTCGTTGACGGTACCCGCGGCGAGCAGCAGCCGACGCGCGGTGACCGGCCCCGATGCCCCCGTCTCGACCACAATGTACTCGTCGTCGTCGGAGAACCGCGCGGAGACAGCCTCGTCCCAGAGGAAGCGCACATCGTACGAGGCGGCGTCGGCCTCCATCTTGGCGTACACCTCGGCGGGAGGCATGCCATGGGCGAGGGGGACGTTGCGGACCGCTTCGGCAGGAGAATTCCGGCGGGTCGGAAGGGACAGTACGAGAATCCGCCGCTTGGAGCGGCCGAGGAGCACGGATGCGGACAGGCCGGCGGCTCCGGCCCCTACGACGACGACGTCGTAGGGCTGCGACGAAGGAATGGGCGGGGATGCGGACAAGGCAGCTCCTCGGGTAGTCGCACCACAGGTATCGGTCAGGTAGGGGGAACTCGCGCGGCGAGGGCCTTCGCCTCGGCGAGCAGCTGTTCCTCGGCGGTGTCTATCCGGGCCCGGTGGGCCGCGGACCAGTCGGCCGCCCTTCCGGCACGGTCCGCCAGCCGTACGGCGTGGGCACGGACCTGCTCAGGGGCGCTGCCGCCCCGCACCGTGCGGGTGGCCACGATCGCTCGCGGGTCGAGCGCGGCACGCAGTACGGCCTCGTCCAGGGTGAGGGGGCGGCCGAGCACCGCCTTGGCGGCCCGGTCCAGGTCCGCGGGGGTGAGCGTGGGGACCCCGTCGTCGAGGGCCCGGGCGACGGCGGCGCCGACGATCCGGTGCGCGGACCGGTAGTCGACCCGGCAGCGCAGGACCAGTTCCTCCGCCAGGTCGGCGGCGCCGGTGAAATGTGCCCCGGCCGTCGTGAGCAGGGCAGTCGTATCGACCTCCAGCGTATCCATCACCTTCGCGGCGAGCTCCACCGTGCGTCGGCCGCTGTCGACCGCCTCGGCGACCTGGCGGTAAGTGCGCAGCCAGTTGTCGGTTCGGGCCGACGGGGTGCGCGCGGTCGTCAGGAGGCCGGTGGCCGTGCCGATCAGAGCGGAAGCGTCGGCCCGGATGACCGCCAGGGCGTACGGGTTACGTTTCTGCGGCAGGAGCACCGATGCGCGGCACAGTGAGGCGTCCAGGGTGACGTATCCGAAGGCCGGGCTCGTGAAGATCTCCAGGTCCTCGGCGAACCGGTCGGCGGTGATGGCGGCCTGTATCGCGGCGAGGGCGGCATCGGTCACTCCGTCGGTCGCCCACATGATGTCGCGGGTGTGCGTCCCCCGGTCGGTGAAGGCCAGCCGGGTCGCCGTCCGCGCCACGTCGAGTGCGATCCTGGATCCGCCCACGCCGCCGACCCCGACGGGCGCATGGTCGACCAGCGCGAAGGCCTGTTCTATACGGTCCAGGTGCCGTACCGCCTCTTCCCCGAATCCGCCCAGGTAGTGACCCCAGGTCGAGGGCTGGGCCGGTTGGAGGTAGGTGTGGTCGGCCCAGAGGGTCTCGGCATGGGCGGCGGCCCGCGCCCCGGCCACGGCGACGAACCTCGTCACGGCTTCGTGCAGGGACAGCAGCCGTCCGCGCAGCGCGACACGGAAGGCGATGCGCCCGGCCTCGCGGCGTGTTCGCCCGGTGTGCAGCCAGCCGGCGGTGGTGTCCAGTCGGCGCTCCAGCTCGCGTTCCCGGCTGTTGTAGGCGTCGCCGTACACCGGGTCGTAGGGGAAGTCCTCGGCCGGTGCTTCGGTGATCCTCAGGAGTTCGGCCGACAGGATGGCGGCCGCCCGGGTCGGCACCACGTCCGCCTCGTGCAGGGCGAGCAGATGGGCGAGATCGGCCAGACCCAGACCATGGTGGAGCAGCAGAGCGTCGGCGATCTCCACGGCATATCCGGCCTCGACCAGTTCGGGTGCCGGACCGCGGGTGATTCGGGCCTGGGCGCCGAGGTATCCCTCGGGACTCGTCGTCTTCACGGTCGCCTCTCAGGGGAATCGGGCGCAGACGACGGCAACGGTGTCTGCGGGGGCCCGAAGAGTGTGGGGGCGCCGCCGGACACCAGGAAGACGACGGGACCGCGTTGCCGTCCGGCGCGGGCCCGCTCGACGAGTACCGCCATGGCCTTTGCGCCGAACACGGGGTCCAGGAAGACCCCTTCGGTGCGGGCTACGAGCCGGGCGGCTTCGCCGCCGGTCGCCGAGGGCCTGCCGTAGCCGGATCCGGTGAGGCCGTCGAGGATCTCGATGTCGTCGGCGCCGGTACCGGCCACGCCGACCAACCGCCCTGCTTCGTGGGCCAGTTCGGTGACCCTCGCCGCGCATTCGGTCACCGGACGGCTCACCGACACGCCTGTCACCCGGTAGGAGGCGCCCCACAGCCGCGCTCCCGCCACGAGGCCCGCCTGAGTGCCGCAGGAGCCGGTGGCCAGCCAGACGGACTCGGGCTTCAGCCCGGTTTCGTCGAACTGGTCGGCCAGTTCACCGCTCGCCCGCAGATAACCGATGGATCCAAGTGGTGTCGCCCCGCCGCGCGGCAGCGCATACGGCCGTCTGCCTCGTGATCGCAGCTCTCGGGTCAGTGCTTCGATGCCGGCGTCGACGGACGTGCGCTCCGTGCTCCCGGTGAAGCGGATATCGGCGCCGACCAGCTCGGCCAAGGCGTGATTGCCGACCGGTTCGGCAGACGCTCCGTAGTAGACGAGGTGGGGTTCGAGCCCGTGCTGACGCGCCGTCACCGCGGCCAGCATGGCCCAGTTCGACTGTGGGCCCGCCCCGGTCACCAGGCTGTCGCAGCCATGGCGCAGGGCATCCGCGATCAGGTACTCCAGGGCGCGGACCTTGTTTCCGCCGAGGCCGATGCCGGTGAGGTCGTCCCGCTTGAACCAGACCTCCGTGCCCAGTGCTTCGGAGAGCCCCACGGCGGGTTGCAGCGGTGTGGGGGCGTTCACCAGGCGAAGGCGGGGCGGTGCGTCGAAAGGGCTCATGCACCGACTCCGTCCGCAGCGGACGACAGGGAGGACAGCAGGCGGTCGACGAACACGCCGGCGGCCACGACGGAGCGCCCAGGATCCAGGCTCTCGTCGATGTCGTCGGGCGACAGCACGTCCCTGATCCTGGCTTCGTGCAGGAGCGCCGCCCGCAGCCCCACGCCGTCGCGGCGGCCGGCGAGTGCCGCCTCGTAGACGACTTCGTGTGCGGTGTGCTTGCCGAGACGTTCGGCGAGCGTCCGCATCACGGCCTCCGACATGAGGTAGCCGCCGCGCTCCCGTACGTTGTCGAGCATCCGCTCGGGGTGCACCTCCAGGCCGCTCAGCAGGCGCCGGGCGAGGGAGAGAGCGGACCCTGTGAGCATGCACGCCTCCGGGACGATCAGCCACTCCGTCTTCCAGGCACGGCCGTCGCGTTCATGCTCGTGGACCATGCCCTCTACGCCGAGCGCGGCGTTGGAGCGGACCACCCTGGCGAGGGTGACCAGATGCTCGGACAGCTCGGGGTTGCGTTTGTGCGGCATGGTGATGCTGCCGACCTGGCCCGGCTCCCAGGGTTCGCTGAGTTCGCCGATCTCCGGGCGCTGCAGGGTGTACACCTCCTGCCCGATCTTGGCGAGCGTCGCCGTGACCAGGGCCAACAGGTTCAGGAACTCCGCGACGCGGTCGCGGGCCGTGAGCCAGGCCATGTCCGGCACCCCGAGACCCAGCCGTTCGGCGAAACCCGCCAGGAGCCGTTCGGCGCGTTCGCCCCAGAACTCCATGGTCCCGAGCGCGCCGCCCAGTTGGACCACCTGGACACGTTCGGCGGCCTCGGCCAGACGGGTCCGGTGCCGAACCAGCTCGGAGGCCCAGACCGCCGCCTTGAACCCGAAGGTCACCGGCTGCCCCGGTTGCCCATGGGTCCGGCCGCACATCACGCTGTCCCGGTGCCTGCGGGCGAGGTCGGCACAGCTGTCGACCAGGGCGGCCAGCTCCCGGTCGGCGATCGTCATGACCCGGCGAGCGATGAGCGCGTGCCAGGTGTCGGAGAGGTCCTGGACCGTGGCGCCGTAGTAGACCCACTCTCGGGCGGAAGAGGGGAGCCGGTGCCGGAGGCAGCGGATCAGGCCCAGCGTGGAGTGGCCGGTAGCCCGGGTCTCGGCGGCGAGTTCCGGCAGATCGAGCCGCTCGGGACGGGCGTGCTCGGCAATCTGCCGCGCGGCGTCGGCCGGGATGATGCCGGCGTCCGCCTGGGCCAGCGCCAGCGCCGTGAGGATGTCCAGCCAGGCGCTGATGCGTCCCTCGTCGTCGAGCAGCTCGTGCAGCTCGGGTGTGCTCCACAGATGCCCGTAGAGCATCGAGTCGCATACGTGTGCGCTCATCGTCATCACCCTTCTGTGTTTAGTGCGGGAGCGCCGTCCGTGAGTCCGGCGAGCAGGCGCAGGGCGCTGAGCACTTCGCCGAGATGCGCCCCCCAGGGGACCACCACGGTGTTGTCCCGGTGCTCGATGCCCCGCTCCAGCAGGCAGCACTTGGTGAGCCGGAGTTCGCCGTCCTGCGGAGCCCGGCGGCGCGGGCAGATGTCCGCCCTCGGTGGCGCATCGCCGTAGAAGTGGCGATGGAACTGGGTGGACCGTTCGCAGCCGACCAGCAGCCAGTCGGGCTGCCGGGCGGGGCGGGTGTCGAGGAAGGCGACGGGGACGTTCAGGTCGATGCCGCTTCCCCGGCACGGCAGCAGGTAGGCGGGGGCGGGATGCCGTGCCACCTCCTGCTCGATGTCGATGGCTTCCAACTGGAGGTCGATCGGCGGCAGTTCCTCGTCGAAGGCGATGGCCTGCCGGGCCATGGCATACAGCTTCGGTGGTTCGGGCGGCACCACCTCGCCAACTCGGATCCGCAGCGGCTGCGGATCCCAGATGAAGTTGACGTGTTCGAACAGCCCCCGTACCACGTAGGCGCGGATGCCGGTTGCGCGGTGAGCGGCGGCCACCTCCATCAGCGCGGTCGCGTTGCCGACGTCGGTGCCGGGCGCGTCGATCCACACCGTCTCTTCGGGTCCGGCGAGTACGGCGGCCTCCGTCACCGTCTCGAACAGTCCGGTGCCTGGTTCTCTGCGCACCTGGACCAGGGCCAGGTCGTCGCCGTTGCGCAGCACGAGGTAGTCGGTGCGCCGGTACACCTCGCGGCCCGTGAGATGGGCCGTCAGCGCCTCGGTGGTCAGCGGGACGGCGGTCTCCTGTACGGACAACCCGCGGTAGGGGCGGCTGACCGTGTTCGGCGCGGGGAGGCCGAGCCGACCGGCCAGGTGTGGCGGGAGTGGCTGCGAGGCGGTCGGCAGGGTTGCGCCGTCAGACGCCATGGCGCCCCCCGGTGGTCAGCCGCTCGGCGGTGTCGGCGCGCAGTCCGAGTCGGCAGGTCTCCAGGGCCAGGACTTCCTCCAGGGACACGTTACCGAGGTTGGTGTGGCTGCCGAACCGGCTGATCAGCCAAACCTGTTGGGACTTTCTCGGGGCTTCGAAGAGGACGCGGTCCAGCGGCAGCCGGCGGGCGATCGCCTCCACGAGATCCGCGCGGACGGCGCCGCGGGGGTCGTAGAGCCCGACGGTGCCGCTCTCCCGGCCTTCGGCGATGACCAGGTCGGCACCCGAGTCGAGGTCGGCCTCCAACTCGCGCACCCAGTCGTCCGCGATGACGGGCACGTCGTCCGACTTCGCGCCGGTCTCGGCGAGCACGACGAAGTCCTGGGCCAGGGTGCGGATCAGCCGTGCCTTCTCGGTGGGTGTGAGCAGTTGCAGGCCGTTGGAGACCTCCAGGGCGTGTACGCCGGAAGCCGAGGCCCAGCGGCACAGTTCGGCGATCCTGCCCTGCGCGGCCGACACCTCCAACAGGGTGCCGCCAAGACAGAGCCGTACGTCGGCCGCCGAGCACAGTGCGATCCGTTCCCCGAGTACCGGGTCGATGTAGGCGGTGCCCCAGCCGATCTTCAGATAGTCGACCAGATGGGCCTGGGTGTCCAGGAAGGCTTCGAGCAGCGTGATGGGCGTCCCCTTGTCCAGGACGTGCGTGAGCCCCCGCTGCCGGGGCTTGGGGTCGCGCTGAGGCACGGAGAGGAAGTCCGGCAGTGCGTGTGATCGTGTTGTCGCCGTCGGCCGGGTCGCCCCATCGACAAGTGTGTTCACTGTTCCCCCTCAGGTATGTGCTGGCTCACTCCAGTGCGCAGGATGCGACTGAGCAGCGCCCGGTCGACCTTTCCGGTAGGTCCGACGGGCAGCGAGTCGGACAGGTGTACTCGGGCCGGGACCATGTACTCCGGCAACCGAGTGCGCAGACCGCGCAGCACCTCGTCGCCGCGCAGTGCCGCCCGGGTGCGTATGGCGACCGCCAGGACCGGATCCCGTGGGTTGCCGACGGTCAGCGCGACGGCCTCGTCGACGTCGGGCAGTTGCCTTGCCGCGTGCTCTATCTCGCCCAGTTCGATCCGGTAGCCGCGGACCTTGACCTGTGTGTCGACGCGGCCGAGGAACTCAACCCAGCCGGACGAGGTCCACTTCCCCCGGTCACCCGTGCGGTACATGCGGCCTGCCGGTGCGGCCAGCGCGTCCTCGCCGTGCTCCGTGGCCCAGGGGTCCGGCAGGAACCGCTTCTCGGTGAGTTCCCGGTCGTTCACGTAGCCGACGGCCACGCAGTCGCCCGCGATATACAGTTCACCGGGTTCGTCGACGGCGCACGGGGAGAGATCGTCGCGCAGCACGTAGTAGCGGGCGTTCTGCATCGGGTGTCCGTACGGGATGCTGCGCCAGCCCGGGTCGACCCGGTCGACGACGAAGTCGTTGGACCACACCGTCGCCTCGGTGGCGCCACCGAGGGCCACCAGGGTCGCCTCCGGGAATTCACGGAGCAGTGTGGACAGCGTGTCCAGTGGGATCCAGTCTCCGCTGAGGAAGACGCGGCGCAGACAGCCGCGGTGCGAGTGCGGGGTCTGCGGCACGAACATCAGGGTGCGGGTGAAGGCCGCCGGGGCTGAGTTCCACAGGGTCACCCCGTGTCCGACGAGGGCCTCGGCGACGAGGTCCGGCTCCGCCAGGTCGCGGTGCGGGAGCATCAGCAGGCTGCCGCCCGCCGCGAGCAGACCGAACACGTCGTAGACGGACAGGTCGAAACTGAAGGCCGCGGTCTGCAGGAGCACATCGCCCGAGCCGACCCCGTTGCGTCGGTTGAACCAGTCGACCAGGTTCAGCACGCTGTGATGACGTACCGCCACGCCCTTCGGCGTACCGGTGGAGCCGGAGGTGAAGACGATGTACGCCAGGTCGTCGGGCCGGGGCCGATCGGGGAGCCGACCGATCGGAAGTTCCGTGTTGTGCCAGGGGAGTTCGGCCGTCCCGCGCTCCGGCTGCACCATCGACACGGGCACCTGGGCGGGCACCCGCAGCACCACCTCGTACGCCGCTTCACGGTCGGCGGAGGCGTCCGGCTCGGGCAGCCGTACCTCGTACGCCATGCCGGGGCAATCGGCGGCGTACGAGGTCCACCAGCCGGGCGGGATGCGCAGTGGGCCGTCGGCCGACGCCCTGCCGAGGGGCTGCTGGATTCCGGTGATCAGAATCTCGGTTCCCTCAGAGAGCGCGTCGGCCAGCAGGTAGAGGATCTCCCGGAGCGCGCCCGGTGACGGCAGCTCGCGGACGGCGTCGGTGAGAACGACCGAGTGCAGGCCCTGGAAGTCCTCGTCCAGCAGGGCCCTGCGGTCGAGTCCGTCCGGCACCGGTCCGGGGCCGAGGCCGTGCCGCGCCAGCTCGTGCCACAGCCCGTTCGCCCGGGCCACCGGGCTCGGTTCGACGAGCCTGCGGATCTCAAGTGCCTTCTCGGGATATGGGGAGCCTGCCGGTGCGGCGGCGTCGATGTCGGACGACTGCTCCTTCCTCGGGGCGGCGCCGACGACGACGGTCCGCAGGCCCGACTCGGCGGCGGCCGCCTCGAACGCGGGCCGCTCGAGCCCCGCCGACACGATCAGATGGCGGATGGCCAGCGTCCTGATGATGTCGGTCATCCTCTGCACGGGCCATCGCACATCCAGCGGAACGTAGTGGCCGCCCGCCCGAACGACCGCGTGGAGGGCGACTACGGCTTCCGGCGTGTGATCCAGCAGCACGGCCACCGGAGTGCCGCGAGCCACCCCGATCCCGGACAGGCCGTGGGCCAGGTGCTCGCTGTCCAGCACGAGTTCCGAGTGGGTGAGCGAGACTCCCTCGACGGTGCGCAGTGCGGGGAGATCGGGGTTCTCGGCGGCGGCCTCGTCCAGAAGTTCCACCAGCGTCGGACCGCACGTCACGGCGCGTGCGGTGGCGTTGTGTCTCTCGACCAGCCGAGGATGGCGGGGCGGCTTCGTGGCGTTGTGCAGGATCATTCCCTCTCCATCGAAGGGCCGGACTGGGGCGCCGGGGCGCCCGTGGCACGGGCTGGGGGCAGGTCCGGCCGGTAGCCGTCGGCCTGCAAGCGGTACAGCTCGGCGTACATGCCGTCGCGGGCGAGCAGTTCGTGATGGGATCCCTGTTCGGCGATGCGGCCGTGATGCAGCACCACGATGTGGTCCGCCATCTGCACGGTCGAGAAGCGGTGGGAGACGACCAGCGAAACCGTCCCCCATCGCCGGGCCAGTTCCTTGGCCACCCGCATCTGACGCTGGTGCAGGTCGTGTTCGCTGCGTGGGTCCAGGGCAGCGGCCGGCTCGTCGAGGACGAACAGCAGGGGGTTCTGAGGCATGAACGCCCTGCTGAGCGCGACGCGCTGCCACTGGCCTCCGGAGAGTTCCACGCCGGCGAACGTCGCGCCCAGCTGTGTCTCCAGTCCGGCGGGCAGCCGGTCGACGACGTGCCGGGCATCGCCCCGCTGTACGGCTCGCTCGATCCTGGGCAGATTGTCCAGGGCGGCCGGGTCCCCGACGCCCACTGCCTCCCGGGCCAGGAAGGCGAAGCGCGCGTAGTCCTGGAAGTTCGCGGTCGTGCGGGCCCACCAGTCCTGCGCAGGGATGCCGTCCAGCGGCCGGTCGTCGACGCTGACGCCGCCGCCGGTCGGCTCGTACAGCCGGCACAGCAGCTTTACCAGGGTTGTTTTGCCCGCGCCGTGTTCGCCTACGAGCGCGACGGTCGAGCCGGCCGCGAGGTGCAGGTCGATGCCGTGCAGGACGGGGGTCGCGGCACCCGGGTGGGTGAACGTGAGGTTCTGCACGACGATGCCGTCATGCAGTCGTCGCGGCACCGGTACCGTCCCCTGCCCGTCGTCCGACGCGGCCCGACCTTCCAGATGGCGGAAGGCGTCGAGGTAGTGGACGCCCGGCAGATGCCGTTGCAGCGTGGTCACTGCGTTCTCCGTCTGTGCGCACAGGCTCGCGGCGAGCGTCACCACCAGCAGGACGTCCCCGGGCCGGGCACGCCCGGCGGTCACCGCGTCCACTGTGGCGAGCAGGGCAACCGCGTAGACGGCCGTGAACACCGTCCAGCCGAGGAGGGACAGCGTGGCCGCCGTGTATCGAGCACGCTCCTGGCGGCGCGTCAACCGGTACCAGGCCGCACCCGCCAGTTCGCGCAGCCGCGGGCCGACCCCGGTCACCTTGATCTCCACTCCCGGGCCGGGCTCGGTGAGCAGGGTGTAGAGGTGCTCTGAGAGCCGCGTGTCCGAGCCGGAGTCGCGCACACTGCGGGACACCCGCGCCTGCCCGCGCCGCTGGAGCCACAGCACGGGGACGAGGGCCGCCAGCAGGGTGGTCATGGCGGGTGCGACGGTGCCGAGGAGAGCGAGCACGACCGCCAGGCGCAGCACGGTGGCCACCACGTCCAGCAGCCGCCAGGTGTAGGTGGCGGCCAGGTCGGCGCCGCCGCGCAATACCGCCGTCCGGTCGGCGTTCTCCGCGCTCTCCAGCTCGTCCAGCCGACTGATCCGGGTGACATTGCGCAGGAACCGCTCGTCCAGGCGTACAGCGACCGTCTCGGCGAGCAGCAGGATCAGGTTGGTGCGGGCGGAGCCGCCGACGGCCGTGCACACCCAGCACAGGGCGGCGAGTACGGAGTCGCGCACGGTATCCCCGGTGTCGCCGCGCACGGCGGCTCCGATCACCGCGCGTATGGCCAGCCCGAAGCCCGCGGTGGCCGCCACGTCGATGGCCTGCATGGTGAGCAGGGACACGACGGCGCCCCGCCGTTCTCGCCAGGCCGTCGCGTAGGCCCAGCGGATCGCCGCGAGCCGGGTCATGAGGTCCGGCCTTCCATGGTGGCCGACTCCGCGAAGCGGGCGGCCTGGGCCGCGAACATCTCCGCGTAGGTGCCGCCGCGGGCGACGAGTTCGTCGTGCCGTCCCGCCTCGGTGATCCGGCCGTCGTCGAGCACCAGGATCCGGTCGGCCCGGCGGACCGTGGACAGACGGTGGGAGATCATCAGGACGCTTGCGTCCCCGGCGGTGGCGGCGACGCGGTCGAAAGCGGCCGACTCGGCACGGACATCGAGGTGGGAGGTCGGCTCGTCGAGGATGACCAGCCGGGCTCCCCGCGCCACCGCGAAGAGCGCCCGCGCAAGGGCCACCCGTTGCCACTGGCCTCCGGAGAGGTCCATGCCGCCCTGGTGGCTCTGGGACAGCGGTGTGTCCCAGCCCGCCGGCGCCTTCCCGACCAGATCCTCGATCCCGGCCCGCGCCGCGACCGACTCCAGCAGGGCGTCGTCGACGCCGTGCGCGGGTGCGCCGAGGAGTATGTTCTCGCGCAACGACAGGTCGTAGTGCACGGGCTCCTGGGAGACGATCGCCACCTGCGTCCGCCAGGCGTCAGCCCAGTCGGCCGTCAACGGCACACCATCGACCGTGATCCGGCCGGCCTCAGCCGTGTACATGCCGGTGATGAGCTTCGTCAGGGTGGTTTTCCCGGCGCCGTTGGCCCCGACCAGGGCCAGGAGCTCACCGGGGACGATCTCCAGGTTCAGCCGGTTCAGCACACGGGGGCCGGCGGGCCGGTAGCGGAACTCGACCGCTTCCAGGCGCACGTGCGGCGGCCTGCCGAGCGCGGGCCGACCGGTGGCCGTCGGCGCCTTCGCTGCCACACCCGGTGAGCTGGTCCTCGGTACTCGGGCACGGAGTTCCCGGTGCCCTGCCAGGGTGGGAAGACCCGCGAAGGCCACGTCGAAGGCTTCCACGTCCATGCCGTGGACCGCGACGACACCCCACAGTGCCCCGAGATGAACGGCGAGGGAGCCAGGAGTGATGCGCCCCGACGCGGCCGCCCCGGCCAGGGCGGCGAGGACGGCGGCCACACCGGACGCCAGCAACAGGGACGTGGCGGCAGAGCGGTGCAACAGCCCCAGCCGGACTCGGGCGAGGTCATCCGCCCGGCCGCTCGTCGTGTCCCGGAAGCGGCCGAGGATCCAGTCGGCCATCCCGAAGATCCGTACTTCCTTGGCCGCCCACGGCATCACCGCCACGTCCGCCCAGTAGTTGGACCGCCGCGCCTGGGGGGCGAGCCGCCGTACCGTGCCGTGCTGGGCCAGCCATTCCCGCCGGGTGAGGGCACGCACGAGGAGTGTCAGTGCCAGCAGCGCGAGCGCCCACACCCAGGAGAACCCGGCGGCCAGCACCAGGGTGGCGAGGCAGGCACCGGTCACCCTGTTGACCAGCACGATCTGACCCACCGTAGCGGTACCGAAGGTGTACGAGGCCCAGCCGGGCAGTCCCTTCAGCGTGGCCGCGGCGAGCCGGTCCTGCACCTCGGGGTCTTCCAGGTGTGCGATGCCCGGCGGCCTGTCCATCAGGTCGGCGATCCTGTCCCGGTGCCAAGCGTCCACCCGCTTCGACACGCTGAAACCCACGGCGGGGCCGAAGGCGTCGGCCGCCTGACCGGCCAGCAGCAGGAGGCAGCACAGGGCCACCGCCGCGCCGAGGTCCCCGCGTTCGTGCGGTGCGGAGATCAGCAGCGACACCAGCCACCCCGTCGCGAGGCCACCGAGGGTCGGCATCACAGCGCGCGCGAACTGCACCGCCCAGAGCTGGCAACACAGCGCCGGGTGCGCTGCCCATGCCGCGCCCATCAGCCAGCACCGCTGCCGTACCGCGTCTGCGCACTGGTCCGTCAAGGCGTCCGTGAAGTGCCCTGCGGTGTGCTTCACGGCACTATCCTTTCTTCCCCTGGCTGCGGATTTCCGGTGCCGTCGCCCGTGGTGTCACGCTGACTTGGCGAGGAAATCGCGAGACGGATTGAGTAGTACGGAATCCAGCTGGTGAATTCTCTTCCGTCGGACACATCGCGGAGTCTATTCACGTGTGATGCCGAACGAGGCAAAGGGAGTTGAGCGCTCGTCCCGGGTTGAGCGCTGCCTCGGGTCGGCATTCCGGCAAGAATGAATCCCGTCCCTCGGGAACCATGCGCAATTGCCGTGGAACTGCCGAGCCCCCTCGGGAAGAGAAAACGTGGACGATGCCTCCGGATTTGAGAATCGGCCTTCACTCGGGTCAGCAGTACCCGGACTTTGCGTCGATCCGGACTCTCTGGCACACGGCGGAGTCCCTTGAATACGACTGGATTTCCCTGTTCGAACACTTCCGCCCGCCGATATTCGGGCCCGACGGGCCGTGTCTGGACGGAATGACGGTGTTGTCCGCGCTGGCAGCCGTCACCCCGCGCGTGCGATGCGCCATGCTGGTCTCACCGGTCACCTGGCGCCATCCCGCCCTGCTGGCGATCGCGGCCGCGACCGTCGACCAGGTCTCGGGTGGACGGCTCGAACTCGGTCTGGGCGCGGGCGGCGACGACCTCGCCTTCGCCCAGTACGGCATCGAGCAACCACTGCCCCGCGTGCGCCTGGAGCGGCTCGACGAGGCCTGCCGTATCGTCCGGGCGCTGTGGGAGGGCGGCCCGGTGGACTTCGCCGGCGAACACTTCACGCTGCGCGGGGCCTATCTCAGCCCCCGGCCGGTGCAGCACCGGATACCACTGGTGATTGGCGGCTCCGGCCCCCACCTGCTGCGTGTGGCCGCGGAGCATGGTGACGTGTGGAACTGCCTTGCCCTGGCCCCGGAGTCCTACGCCGCCGCGGCCGCGACACTCGACGAACACTGCGCCCGGATAAGCCGCGCCCCCGCCTCCGTACGGCGTTCCGTCACTTTCCGGGCCGTCATAACCGGGAACGCGCGCGATGCCAGGCAGGCCCGTGAAGCCATCGAACGCGGCCATATCGGGCACCCGGCCGACCTTGCGGAGTACGTCGGCTTCGGCTCTGCCCAGCAGTGCCTGGACCGGCTCGCACCCTACGTCGAACTGGGTGTCCGCGATTTCCTGCTGGGCGTCCGTCCCCCGCTTGATTGGACGACCATTGAGCGCTTCGCCACGGAAGTGGCTCCGCACCTGAGGGAGTTGGCACGACCATGACCTTGTACTGGCAGACGGCGCGGGACGCGCAGACCGTGCAATCCCTGGTCGAGGAGTCGGACCGGGCCGCAGCACTGCGCACCGGTACGCCCGCGCCCCGCCGCCGGACGGCTGCGACCCGGCACCTCGTCAAGCAGGGCTCGGTCCGCCTCGGCACCGTGGACGGGGTTCCCGTCGCAACTGTCACGGTGGGGGCGACGCCCTCGTTCGACGCGGCCGTCGGTGGGCTGTCGTACGCCCGCGTCGCCTGGTACATGCAGCGCCTGGCCGTCCGTCCGGGCATTGCCGACCCGTTCCTCGGCCTGCATGCGGTCCGGCACGCCATCGAGTGTGCGACTGCCGCAGGAGCCGACGCGTTGCGCGCCGAGGCGAACCCGGATCTGTCCGATGTCCTCGCCCTGCTGACCACACTGGGATTCGTCCGGCACGCCACCGCGGACACCGTGCCGCGCCGTACCTGGCTGCAACTGCCCATCCGCCGAGGTACGAGCCCGGCGGGCGGTCCGCGGTGGTGACGGTCCGGACCTGGAACCGGTGCGTCGGACACACCACCGACGATCCTCGGGGCCGGGCGGTGCACGAGTACGGGCTCGACAGCGGCAGGATGCGTATTGCCGTGTGGGACTACGGCGCCACCCTGGTTGAGGTCTCGGTAGCGGACGGCGGTTCGCGCACCAACTTGGTCGTGCGGCTCCCCGACCTCGAGGCGTACGAGCAGCGCGCCGGACGGGCGTACGTGGGATCCACGATGGGCCGCTACGCGCGGATCGTCGCGCGGGGCCGTGCTCCCGTCGCCGGCCGGGTGCACCAGCTCGCCCTCAACGAGGGCGGCCATCACATCCACGGCGGCCCGCGCGGTTTCGACGCCCGGGTGTGGGACGGACAAGTGATCGGCGGACCGGACGCGGGTCGCATCACGCTGAGCCTGCACAGCCCGGCCGGCGACCAGGGCTACCCGGGTCGGCTGCACTGCACCGCGACCTTCGAACTGCACGCCGACGACCGGCTCGTGGTCCGGTACACGGCGACTACCGACCGGCCGACCCTGTGCGGACTGACCCTGCACGCCTTCTGGAACCTGGCGGGCGGCGGCATCACCGACGGTCACAGCCTCGAAGTGAACGCCGACGCGGTGATCGAGACGGACACCCAGTTCGTGCCCACCGGACGTCTGCTGCCCGTGTCCGGCTGCGGGCTCGACCCGCGCGAGGCCCGCACTCTCGGGCGCACGGCGTTGGACCACTGCCTCGTACTGCGGCCCGGCGGCGGGACGGCCGCCGTGCTCCGTGACCCCGTCGGCGGCAGGACCCTCCGCCTCAAGACGAACCAGCCCGGGCTCGCCGTGTACAGCGGAGACCATCTCCCCCGGCCGCGCGCCGGGCTGTGTCTCCAGCCCAGTGCCTGGCCGGACGCTCCCAACCACCCCACGTTCCCCTCCGCCGTCCTGCTTCCGGGAAGGACCTACACCCATGTCACGACCTTCGCCTTCGGCCTGTCCCGCACCACCGTCTGACCTGGCTCCCACCCCTCCTCCTAAGGTGCTCTACGGCGTCATCCACCTGCCGCCGCTTCCGGGCACTCCGTTCCACGTGCCGGACTCCCTGCCCACCACCGTCGACTACGCGGTACGGGCGGCCGCCGCGCTGCGTGCCGGGGGAGCCGACGGAGCATTGCTACAGACGGTGGACCGCGTGTACAGCGTCGACGACGACGCCGATCCCGCCCGGATCGCCGCGATGACACTATGTGCGGCACGGGTCGCCGCAGAGGTCGGTGACGGATTCCACCTCGGCGTCCAGATGATGCGGCACGCGGTGCGGGCCTCCCTGGCGGTCGCCAAGGTCACCGACGCGTCCTTCGTCCGCGCGGACGCGCTCGTAGGGGCCACTCTGTCCACGCACGGCTGGGTGCAGCCCGACTCCCTGCGGATCATGGAATACCGCAGAGCGCTGGATGCCTTCGGCATACGGCTCGTCGCCGACATCGACTCCATGCACTTCCGGTGGGCCGGCCAGGACGAGACGACCGGCGGGGTCGCCCGGCGCGCGCTCCAGGTCGGCGCCGACGCGGTCTGCGTCGCACACCCGGACCAGAAGGCGACCCTGGAGAAGATCGCCGACGTGCGGGCCCGGGCCCCGCGGGCGACGGTCATGCTGGGCGGCTTCGTCACGCACGACAACGCCGCACGGCTGCTGGCCGACGCGGACGGGGCGTTCGTCAGCGGCTGCCTCACTGCGGACGACGGCAGCGGCAGATTCGAGGTCGACCGGGTGCGCCGCCTCGCCACACTGATCCACGAGGTCGGCCGATGAGCGTCCGCGACTACAGCCTGGAGGAGGTGCACCGGCAGATTTCCGCCCTGCCCGAGGACCTGTCGGCCCTCGCGGCGCCGGCGGCGAAGGCGGCGGCGAAGGCGGCCCGCCGCCTGGGTGCGCCCCGGCGGCTGGTGCTGCTCGGCAGCGGGGACTCGCTGTTCGCGGCGATCGCGGCGCTGCCGGCGTTCGCCGCGGCGGGCATCCGGGGCCGGGCCATGTCGGGCGGCGCGTTCCTCACCCGGGTGCCGTCACCGGTCACGTGCGGCGGACCGGCGACCGTCGTGGGCATCTCGGCCTCGGGCGGCAACCCCACCGTCCTGGAGGCGATGGCAGAGGCCGGTCGGCTCGGTCACCCGACCGTCGCGGTGACCTGCGCGGCCGACGGCCGACTGGCGAGGGCCGCCGACACCGCGGTGGTCCTCGCTCCCGGCTCGTCCGCCCCGTCCCCCGGTATCCGCACCTACCAGGCCATGCTCCTGTCCCTGCTGCACCTGGCCCAGGCCTGGGGCTGGACGGAGGCGGGCGCGCCGGCCGCCCTGGACCCCGGCCCGCTCGCACGGGCGCAGCGGCTGTCGATCCTCGGGGCACGCGCCACCGCTGACGCCGTGGCCCAGCTGCTCGCACCGGTGCCGCTGGTTCAGCTGGTCTCCGGTGTCTCGGCGCTGGGCACCGCCCGTTATCTGGCGGCCAAGTTCAGCGAGACTGCCGGAGTGCCGGCCATGGCTGCCGATGACGAGGACTGGTGGCATGTGCACCGGTTCGGGCACGACGTACGCCATCCGGTCCTCTTCTTCCTCACCCCGGGCCCCGGCCGGGCGCGGGCACTGGAATTCGCGCGACGCACGGCGGCGAGGTCGCCGCTGATCGTGGTGGCCGCCGAAGGAGACGAGGAGGCCCGGGCAGTGGGCGCGCTCACCGTGCCGACCGCCGCGCGGATCGTCGGCACGGTGCGTCCGCTGGTCGATGCGGCCGTCGCCGCCCCGCTCGCGCTCGCGCTGGCCCGGCACCTAGGCCGACTACCCTTCTGCCGCCAGTGACCCGGCGGGCCGGCGCTCGCCGAGGAAGCACTCCATGCGCGACAGGGCGTGTGTGAGCTCGCTCCATCGGCGTGCGGTGGTCACCCGTACCAGTCCGCCGGACAGGCAGAACGTCAGCAGTCCCGGGAACACGGACACGTTCTGACGGTCCAGCAGGTCTCTGAAGGCGAGGTAGGAGTCGCGATATCCGCGCAGGCCGACCGCGAGGTTGATGGAATAGCGGGCCGCGGTGACGTCGGTGTCGGGCAGGAGCAGCCGACGCGTCACCTCGTCCCGTGTCCGGCAGAGCGTCAGCTCTCGTTCCGCGCGTTCGTCCGCATAGCTCCGGTAGGCGGCGCCGAGACCGTCGACGGTCAGGCCGTATCCGCTCTCGTACTCGGCGAGTTCCGCCGGGCCCACAGTCTCCCGCCCCTCCAGACGCCAGCGCTCCATCCGGGCCAGTACTTCGACGGCGGTATAGAAGAACGAGGGCGGACCGCCGTAGCTGCTCGACGCGTACTCGTAGTACTCGTCGATGAAGGCGGAACTAGCCAGCAGCCACCCGACCTTGAGCCCGGGAGCCGACCAGTTCTTCGACAGGCTGCTCACCCGCACCACATTGTCCGCGGCACGGGCGGGGGACCAGTGTGGCTGCGGCCCCAGCCACTCGTGGCACTCGTCCAGGACGATGAGCGTGCCCGGGGCCGCCCGCCGGATGAGCGTCTCGAGTTCGGTCTCGTCCACCAGGGCGCCAGTGGGATTGGCCGCTGTCTGGAGGAGCACCAACGGGGTGTCCGGACGGAGCAGTTCGATGAGGGGCGCGAGTGACGTCACCCCACCCACCGACGGAGTGGGCACGAGGCGGGTACCGACGCGCCGGGCCAGGGACTCGACCAGTGGCGGATAGTTCGGTATAGCGCACAGGGCTGGTGCCGACGTGGTCCGGTCGGTCAGCGCGAAGTCGGCGATGCTGTGGATCGCGAAGGTGCCGCCCATCGTCAGGGCGACGTTGCGCATGTCGTAGTGCGCCCCGGGCAGTCTCGCCGACTCGTAGGCGGCGACCGCATCCCGGGCGGGCTCCCGGCCGCGCGAGTCCGAGTACCCGTACCAGTCCCTGCTCAGGGCGTAGGTGATGCAGTCCTTGACCGTGGTGGGCAGACCCCAGGCCTCCTCGTCCACCGACCCCGACGAAAGGATCAACTGGCCCGGCCGGCGCAGCGAGCCGTAGAGGTCGTCACGGAAATAGTGGTTGAACATCTCCTTGACGAAGCGGACGGTGGCCCGCGAGGACAGGATCTCCTCCGGGGACACCGTGCGGCGCGGACGGGAGGCCCGCCACCGCTCCGCGAGCCAGGGGCGGATCGCACGGTCGTCGAGCGTGTCCTCTGCGCGGCCCACGTAGAGGTCGCGCAGCTCGGCCGGGTCTGCCGGGTCCCCGGCCCGCTCGTACACCTCGGCCAGGTGTTCGTCCGGGCCGAAGTCCAGCCGGAGCGGCGCCAGGGGCACGTCCGCCAGACGGGGCCGCGCCAGGGCGGCGGGCAGGGCGACCGCCGGGCGGGACTTCCGCGGCTCGGCGAACAGCACCGGGTGTGTCCTCGTCATCGGCCGCTCGCAGTCAGTACGCGCAACCGCTTCAGGTGGCGGAACCGGCCAGGGGCCGGTTCCAGGGCACGGGTACGGCCGTGGAAGTACTTGGTGTTGTCGATGACGACGAGCCGTCCGGGCAGCCATCGCAAGCCCGAACAGCGGCTGCCGTACATGGCGGCGTACATCTCCGCGAGGGCGTGGTTCACATCGGCCGGGTCGTCGACCTGGGTGTCGAGGGACCAGTCCATGGGAGTGTGGTGGAAGTCGCGGAGAGAGAAGACGGGACGTCGGTCGCCGACGCGCAGTACGGTTGGTACCTTCCCTGGGCGGTCGTAGCGGAGGTGCCTCAGCAGGCCGCGGGTGTCGGGGGTCAGGGCGTCGTGGACGTCGGACATGGCCACCAGTACGGTCTGCCCGGCGGTTCCCTGTTCGGTCGCCGCAACGCACATCAGCACGATGTAGCGCGGCTGGGCGGCCACCGGCGCGCCGCTGCTCTCGGAGTGCAGGGTCAGTGCGTTGGCCGCGAAGGGCTGCCGAGCCGGGTCGGCGGTGGCGGGCCGGCTCATCCGCAGGTTCAGGATCACACCGTCGTCGACCATGTCGGCGACGTCGGCCGACCGCTCGGGTTGCGCGGTGCCGAGGACCGCGCCGAAGGCCCGAAACTCCTCGTTGGACATCACCCGGTCCAGGTCGAGCAGCCCGATTCCGTGCGGTCGCAGCTGGGCGTCCAGGACCGTCGTGGCGGTCTCCCGGGGCGCGTCGGCCCGGCCGGGGAGCGGAGCCAGGGGTAGGTCGTAGTGGCGCCCGCTGTCGAGCAGGGCCTCCCGGAGCGCGACATGCGGATCGTCCGGGCGTTCCCGGAAGGTCCCCTTCATCTGGCCGCCTCGGGCGCGAAGCGTTCCGCGAGCCCGGGCCGGCGGAGCTTCCCGGTGGCGGTGCGCGGGATGCGGTCCAGTTCGTGCCAGTGGGCAGGCAGGGCCACCGCGGGCAGCAGGCGGGCGAGCCGGTCGCGGATCACCGACAGGTCACCGGCCGGTGCGACGACGAGCGCGAGGAGTTCCTCGTCCGAGGTCTCGTGCGGCAGGGCCAGCACGGCGGCGTCCTCGACGGCCGGGATCGACAGCAGCGCCCGCTCGACCTCTTCGAGGGAGACGCTCTCGCCGCGCACCTTCGCGACGTTCTTCGTGCGTCCGGTGAGGTGGAAGTACCTGCGCCCGTCCGGTCCCGTGGCCCAGTAGCCGATGTCCCCGGTGCGCAACCACCCACCGCAGAGGGCATCGGCAGTCAGGCCGGGCCGGCCCGCGTAGCCCGCCATCAGGTTGTGGCCGCGGATCCGGATCTCACCCGGCTCACCCTCGCCCAGCCGAGTGCCGCCGGGGCCGAAGACCTCCACCTCGTTGCCGTGCACGGCGATGCCCACGGAAGGGATCTCGGCGTCCAGCATCACCGCGCGATAGGCGTCCTCGGACAGATCGTGCGGCACGGTGGTGGAGAAGTTGGTCGCCTCGGACAGCCCGTACCCCTGGAGGACCCGCACGCCGAGGACGTCCACCACCTCGCGCGCCAGGCTCCTGGTGAGCGGCGCGGCGGCGGACACGAAGTAGCGCAGGGAGGAAGGCGGTCGCCAGCCGCGCCCGGTGGCCAGCAGCATCCGCAGCACCGGCGGCACCACGCTGGCGATGTGCGGCCGGTGGTTGTCGAGGAGCGCACGGTACGTGAACGGCGAGATGTGCTGCGGTAGGACCACGTGGGCACCGGCGTGCACGGGTGCGACGAGAGTGAAGTGCACGCCGTTCACGTGGTGGATCGGCAGTCCGCCCAGCAGCGTGGTGTGCCCGTCGAGGCCGTGGTGTCGCCGCACCGCTTCGGCGTTGCTGGTCAGCGCGCGGTGCGGCTGGACCACCAGCTTGCTCGCCGCGGTGGACCCCGAGGTGCCGAACAGGAAGGCCGGTCGGCTCGCAGGTACGGGGCTGTCGCCGGGGAGGCCGGCGTCAGTGGGAGGGTCGACCTGGGGGTCGTCGTCCGGATCGAGGACGGTGTCGGCGACGTGTTTTGCCTCAGGGCCGGCGAAGGGCGAGCACAGGACGGTGGCCACCTGGTGCTCGTCGAGGATCGACCGCAGTCGCCGGACCGGGTCGCCCGGGTTGAGGAACAGGCAGGGCATCCCGGCGCGGAGCGCGGCGAAGACCGCGACGACCGAGGGGATGTCGTTGCCGGGCAGCAGGGCCATGGTGGCCTGCGCCGGCAGGCGGTCGGTGAGAGCGGAGGCCAGCCTGCGGCTGCGCCGTTCGAGATCGCCGTAGGTCAGCACCTGGGGATCGCCGTCGTCCGGGCACCAGGTCAGGAACGGGCGCTGCGGAACGCTCCGAGCCAGGGCGAGGAGGGAGGCGATCACGGTCGCGTGTGCGGGCGGGTCCGCGACGGCACCGTCCGGGACGAGGGGCCACGCACCGGTGACCGGCTCTGCGGCACTGGTCGACATCGCCCGCATCACCCGGCGTGTCCGGCCGTACGGCCGAGATGGGAGTCCACCAGCGTGCAGAGGGCTTGCAGGGAGCGGAAGTTCTCCTCCACGACCTCCTGTGCGGCGATAGTGATCCCGAACTGCTTCTCCAGGGCCACCAAGAGCCGTACGACCGCGAGCGAGTCGGCGCCAGCCAGGCTCGCATCGGTGTCCGGGCCGTCCGAGACGGTCTCCCGGACGACGGCCTCGATCTGTCCGCGCAGGCCGGCGGAGTGGGCGGGCTGCCCGGGTGTGCCGTCAGAGCGCACCTCGTCGTGGGGCCGTGTCTCGTCGTCGGGCAGCACATTGCAGGTGCCGGCGTCCGGCAGCTCCTCGGCGAGGAACACGGTCTGCGCCATCATGCGGTAGCCGGACATCTTCTCCCGGAAGGTCTCGATCGATTCCTCGGGATGCACCGAGTCGATGACCGCGTTGGGGCCGATGGCGTTGAACTGGTGGGACACGGCCCGCGGAATCTGCAGGTCGATCCAGGAGTTCTCGGGGACGACGAGGTTGTACCGGGTGATCGCCGCCCCGTCCGGGGCATCGGGCAGTTCGTCCTCGAACCGCTGGGGCACGAACGGGGTGACCCCCTTGACCTCCACGACCTCGAAGGGCGCGAGGCTCGACACCCGGATCTGGGTGTCGGTGCCGGTCATCATGCGGACGAAGCGGAGTCCGGTGTGCAGGTGCATCCGGGAACAGATGCCGCGCCGGTTGACGTCGTAGAAGTCCATCAGATAGCGGTCGGCGAAGTATCCGTCGAAGGGCGCCTCCAGCATGTAGACGTCGCCTTCCTCGAAGGTCTGGGCCCGTACGATCCCGTCCGCGTCGCAGGTGGTGGCGTCCGGTGTCTCGTGGGCGGTGCGTACGAGGCCGGTGAGCGTGTCCACCACCGCCTGGGCGACCGCTGGCGCGAAGCGCGCCACCGGGGTGACTCGACACCTTCCGGCGTCGCTGAACGACGCGACCTCGTGGACCTCGTTGAGTTCGTCGGGGGATTTCTTGAGGGTCTCGGTCATGAGCAGCGGTCTCTTCCCCTTCAATGCTCTGCTTCCGTATTGCGGGTGTGCGCCGGTGCCGGGTGACGCTGGGCGGTCACCCGGGCCACAGGGCGGCGAGGGTCCGGGCGATGCGGACGCCGTGGTCTCCGGTCATCAACTCGTTGTGCTCGCCGCCGACGTCGTGGGTGAATACGCCGGCCGGGCAACGGCTCCGCCAGGCGTGCAGGGTGTCCTGCGGGTCGGGACGCTCCGGGCGTACCAGGTGCACGGGGCCGTCGTAGGGCGGCACGTCGTACTCCTGGGCCATGCGGAGATTGAGAGCGAGCACCCGGAACAGCCGGCGCATGTCGGCCTGCCGGTACGCGGCCGGAAGGGTGGGGCACCGTTCCGCCACCTCGGCGGCCCGGTCCACCATCTCGGTGTCGTCCAGCCCGTCGAGGCGCAACCCCTCCGCCGGGACCCGGTAGATGACGCTGACCAGTCGTGCGAAGGCCGCCACGCGCTCGGCCCGAGGCACGCCGTGACGCGGGACGTACGTGCCGAGCAGAACGGCGCCGGCCGGAGTGCGGCCCCGCTCCCGTAACCGGCGGGCCATCTCGAAGGCCACCAGCCCGCCGAACGAGTATCCGGCCAGGACCAGGTGTTCCGGTTCGTGGTGCGCGAGCAGTTCGCCGAGGTAGGCGGCCGCCATGGCGGGGATGTCGCGGTGCGGCTCGCCCCGCGGGGACAGGCCCCGTGCCCGCATACCGACGCACTCGGTCCCGGCGGGCAGCGCCGAGACCACATCGACGTAGCCACTGACCGAACCTCCGACGGGATGCACGAAGGCGTACGTCGGAGTACGACTGCCGGGAAGCAGCCGCACGTACGATGCCTCCGGCGCGGCGGGTCGGGTGGGCGGGGTGCGATGCCGGCTCATACGCCCTTCCCCTGTCTTGAACCTCCGGCCACGACGTTCCAGCCCCAGGAGCCGTGCTGGGCGATGCGTTCGGCCCGGAAGGCCGCGGCGGTGAGTCCGGGCTCCAGTTCCGTGTCGTCCGCGGGATGGACGAACAGTGGCAGGGACATCCGTGATCTGCTGTCCGGTCTGCCGCCGGGATGCACCACCCGGTGCAGGGCCGCGGGATAGCGCCCCGCGGTCGCCAGCTGGAGCATCTCGCCTGCCTGCACCACGATCGAGCCGGTGGGCGCCCGCACGTCCAGCCAGGTCCCGTCGTGCTGGATCTGAAGTCCGGGGCCGCTCGGTGCGGGCAGCAGGGTCAGCAGGTTGATGTCGGTGTGCGCCAGCGCCCGTTCGGTGTCCGATGCGTCGCTGTCCGCCGCGGGCAGGTATCGCTGCACTCGCAGCACCGTGGCCGTGGCACCGTCGGTCATCCGGGCCAGCGACAGGTGTTCGGGACCGGGTCCGGTGGCTGACGGAGTGTCGAGCCAACCCAGCAGGACGCGGGCGAGGGCCACGGCCTCGCCGTAGTACCGGCGGGCCGTGTCCGGCACCTCGGCCGGATAGCGGCCCCGGGGATAGATATGGAAGAACTCCTTCCGGTCTCCGGTGAAATTGCCTCCCGTGGCGGGCCGGGGCGGCGTGAAGTAGCCGTCCGGCCGCACGGGCCCCGCGGCGTAACGGTGTTTGGCGTCGGAGTCGAAGAACGCGAGCCACTCGTCGTAGACGCGCTCCACCGTTCCGGCCGTGACCGGGGCGCCGACGAGTACGGCGTACCCCGTCGCTGCCAGGGCGGTGCGCAGGCCGACCGCCGCACCGGGACGTGCGAAGTCGACTGTGGGCAGATTCACCATGGTCTCCAGGGGCTCCAGGGCGTGCGGGACGCCGGGTGGGCCGGGGGCTCAGCGGCGACGGCCGTCGACCGGGAGGTAGTCGGGGTCGTCCTCGGCGAGCAGGTACTCGCTGCCGTACTCTCCGGTCGCGCCGGGCCTGACCACGCAGGAACCCGGTGCATCGGTGCGTGGTCCGACGTGCATCACGAGATGGGACAGGGACAGCTCGGATCCGTGCCGCCGGGCGAGGTCCCTCTGCCACTGCCGGATCCCCGCGCGTTGTGCGGGATGCCGTCGCTCGTAAGCGTCGATGTAGACCTCGAACGGCACCGGAGTCTCCTGCAGCAGCGTGAACTCCACGGGGCGTCCGGTGGCGTGCCGGCGCGCCGCCTGCGCCACCAGGGGCATCCCCTCGCGGATCAACTGGTAGAGGATGACGAACATATGGCCCTCGGGCCGCAGCAGCTCCGGCAGCCGCTCCAGCAGCACATCGACCAGAGTGTTCCCCTCCGGCCCGCCATTGGAGTTGAGCGTGCCCGCGATGCACTCCGGCGTCGGCAGGAAAGGGGGATTGGCGAGGACGAGATCGTACGGCTCCGCAGGCCGGTAGCCGCGGACGTCCCCGGTGCGGGAGGTGACTCTGTCCGGTGCGAACCCGTTGGCCGCCCTCGTCGCGCGATGGAACTCGGCTGCTCTGGGGTTGATGTCCAGCAGGTCGACGTGGCGGGCCCCCAGGCTGAGGGCCATGAAGCCGAAGGCCCCTGAGCCCGCGAAGGGTTCGAAGACGCTCTTGCCGGTGGCGAGGGCCGGCACGACCGTCAAACGGTGCAGCAGGGCGGCTTGGAGGCGGGTCAGAGGGAGGATGCGCAGGCGGTCGTTCTTCTCGCTCCTCTCCGCTCGGACCGTCAGCCCATGGGGATGGGCGTAGGTGATGACGTCGCCGGTCACCTCGCCCCTGAGCCAGTCGAGATCAGCGGACATGGTCCCAGTACCCCTCGTACGACGACGGTACGGGGCAGTCCACCTCGTCGTGGTGGACGTAGAGGACGTCCCGGGCGGGTACGACATCGCCCCGCCGGTCGATCCAGTAGACGGGGATCGCGGCCTCCCGCATGATCTGCCGTGATGTCTCGGCCGTCTCCGAGAAGTACAGCGACCGGTCGAAGATGAACGCGTCGGCCGTACGGTCCACGTAGCGCACCACCGCGTCGTACTCCGCGCGCAGGTCCTCGACGTGGGCCTGCACCGCGTCCGCGACGACGAGTCCGGGGCGCAGCCGCAGCAGGTGCGCGCGCATCGCGTCCGGCATCGTCGTCCGGTCCTCCAGAAGCAGGAGCCGATTGTCGGGGAGCTTGGCGAAGTTGTCGGTGCAGGGCGCGAACGGCCGGGCGTCGAACGGGCGCTTGTCCGTGAACAGCCAGTCCCCGATGCACAGGGCGTCCATCTCCGAGTCGGTGTACAGGCGCAGCGCCTGCTCACTGGTCTGTACGAGGGGCTCGCCCCGGTCGTTGAACGAGGTGTTGAGGAGGACTCCCACTCCGGTCAGTTCCTTGAACGCCTTGAGCAGGGCATGAAATCGGGGGTTGCTCCGCTCGGTCACGGTCTGGACGCGTGCCGTGCCGTCGACGTGCCCGATCGAGGCGAGCCGCGTGCGCCACTCTGGCCTGATCTCCGCGACTACGGTCATGTACGGCAGATCCTGGTCGGCCTCGAAGTAGGTGGACAGGTCCTCGCGGAGCACCGAGGGGGCGAACGGCCGCCAGTTCTCCCGGTGTTTGATGCCGTCGTTGATCCGCTGCTTGATGCCGTCTACCAGTGGGTTGCCGAGGATGGAGCGGTTGCCGAGGGACCGGGGGCCGATCTCGGACCGCCCCTGCACCCAGCCGACCGTCCGTCCGTCGGCAAGGAGCCGGGCGGCCGAGCGGCCCACGTCGGTCACCTGGCTGCCCTGTTGGCCGAAGGCGACGGCGGCCTTCTCCACGTTCTCGGTGTCTATGTGCCGGCCCCAGTACGGGTGCTCCATGAACCAGACCCGACGGCGTTCCTGGTTGCCGAGCCGGTGGTGGGCGTACAGCGCGCCGCCCAGTGCGGTACCCGAGTCGTTGGCCTGGGGGTAGACGACCACGCGGTCGAACAGGCCGCTGCGCATGATCAGACCGTTGCTCACGGAGTTGAGCGCGACTCCGCCAGTGACCAGCAGGTTCCGGGAGCCCGTGCGCTCTTTCAGGAAGCGGGCGGACTTCAGCATGATGTCCTCGCAGACGGCCTGGACGGCAGCCGCCGCGTCCTGGTGGACCGAGGCGAGCGGTTCGCCCGGGTGGCGGGGCGGGCCGAAGATGCCGGTGAGGACCTCGTCCTTGATCTCCTCGGACGTGTACCTGCTGCCGGGCCGTACGAAGCCGGGCGCGAAGGAGAAGGAGCCGTCCTCGGCAACCAGGACGAACTCCTCCAGGCGCTTGCGGAAGCGGTCGGGATCGCCGTAGCCGGCCAGGGCCATGGTCTTGCCCTCCTCGCCGAACCCCCACCCGAGCCAGAAGGTGACCGCCTGGTAGAGGTGGCCCAGGGACTGGGGATGCGGCGTGGTGCGAAGTGTCCTTATGCCGTTGCCGGTGCCGTGCGCGAGCATGGCAGTCTCGGTCTCGCCACTGCCGTCGACACTGAGGATCGCGGCGTCCTGGAACGGACTGGCGTAGTAGACGCCTGCGGCGTGGCAGAGGTGGTGGCGGATGTCGACGACACGGTCGGCCGGGAAGCCGGCGGCGATCAGTGAGCGCCGCCAGGTGGGGAGCCTCCAGTCGAGGTACCGCTCGGTCTCCTCTGCCGCCGGTCCGTCCAGGAAACCGCGGGTCTGGCGCTTTCGTTCGTCGAGGCGGGAGGGGTCGATGCAGTTGGTGACGAGGTCGATCTCGCTCGGATCGACGGAGTACTCCCGCAGGGCCTCGAAGAGCGTGGACAGATCGCTCGACATACCGTGTTTGACGCGGTTGAAGCGCTCCTGCTCGTAGACGAAGACGGGCTCGCCGTCCTTCAGCAGGGCGAAACAGGCGTCGTGCTGAACCGGCTTGGTGCCCAAGATGATCATATCTGCAACTTCCTTCACCCTTCTCGGCCGGCTGTTTCGGGGTCACACCACGGGCAGCAGTGGGCGTTCGCCGGGCTGTGTGCCGGGGGCAGCGGCGGAGACGGGGGAGGCGGCGGGGGTGCTCGGCTCCAGCCAGGCCCGGCTCCGCCCGTCGCTGTTCAGCATCGCGAAGGCGAGATTCCGTGAGTAGTGCAGTACCTGCGGGTCGATCTTCAGATCACGGAACGGCGACGGCGACTGGGACTTCGACCATCCCATGTCGTCCGGCCGGGTCACTGGGGCGAGCTGTCCGCTGGCGACGGCCTCGTCGTACAGCGCGGTGCCGGGAAAGGGCTGCACCATGAAGAAGCCGCACCCGTTCAGGCCCGCGTCCATGGCGCGTCGGGCCAGCATGTAGGTCTGGCTGAGCTCTTCGAGGGTCTCGTCGGGGTATCCGACCATGAAGTTGGCGTTGGTCGTGAACCCCATGTTCGCCATGACCCGTATAAGTTCGAAGACGTCGCACTTGTCGATGCGCCACTTCGAGGTCGAGTATTTGTCGAGGAGACGCTGCGAGCCCGACTCGAAGGGGAGGCCGATCCGACGGAATCCCGCCGTGTAGAGGTGCTCCAGGAGTTCGACGTCCACCTCCAGCCGGTCACCGGAGCCTGTCCGCTTGAACAGATGCCGGATGTTCACGCCGTTGATGTCCGCGAGCAGGAAGTCGTAGCGCTGAAGCAGGTCGAGGACCTTGTGAACCCGGTGTTTCCAGGCGAGCAGTGAGTCGTCGTTGATGTAGACGAGTTCGACGCCGAGCCCCTTGAGGGTGTCCAGCTCCTGTTCCACCCGTTCGACGCTGTGGAAGCGCAGCCGCCCGATGTCACCGGCCTCGCCGCCGACTTCTTTCGAGATGTGGCAGTAGGTGCACCGGTAGGGGCAGCCCCGCGAGGTCAGGATCGACGCGAAGCGTGGCTTCTGGTCCTCCAGCCAGCCGTCACGGCCGCCCCATGGCTCGCTGATCTCCCAGTACTGGTCGTTGGGGAGCGCATGCCAGGACGGCATGGGGTATTCGTCCAGATCGGTCACCGGCGGGCCGGCGGGCGTGGTCATGGTCCTGCCGTCGCGCCGGAAGCTGATGCCGGGCACCTTGTCCAGCGAAGGCCGCCCGGAGCGCAGCCACTCGGCGAAGGCCACGACGGACTTCTCCCCTTCGGAAAGGAAGATGACATCGAACCCCCGGTCGAGGAAGTAGTCTTTGAGGCTGCGCGCGTTAACCCCACCAGCCACCAGGATCTTTTCCGGATAGACCGACTTCACCAATTGTGCGATTTCGATGCAGCGACCTGTTTGCTGAGTGAAAATGGAGCTGATCGCGATGACGTCGAACGGCTCCACTTCCTCCAGGATCCGTTCGGGCGTCATTCCGACGCGAAAAAGGTCCGGTGCGACCTCGGGTAGCGGAGTTCGCCGGTAGAACGTGTCGGACAGCTCGTCGCGCCCCGGCCGGCCGATGCTCGCGTCGAGCAGGTCCACCTCGAACCCCGCGCGCCGGAGGGCCGAGTGGAGGTAGATGAGCCCCAGTGAACTGTCCGGACGGCAGACCTCGTCGGGGTAGTACTGGAGCGTCGCGTAGAGACACAGGATCCGAGGCGCGCCGATTCGCCGCGTCAGCAAGTCCATTCAGGAATCCCCCAAAGGCGGTTTCATCAAGAGCCCCGGAAAAGAATCCAGCATCATTCATTGCCGCGAGCTCGCATTGTTGCCCTCTATTTCTTTCGCTGACGTTATATTTGCACTGTAAAGACTGTCAAGACTGCTCAGTTCTCAACCATTGGCCGCCTGCGGCCACCAGAATTCCGACCAGGAGCCGCATCATGATCGACATTCGTGTCCTCCGTGCCGACGACTGGGCGCTGTGGCGCTGGCTGCGACTGTGGGCCCTCGCCGAGTCTCCCCAGGTGTATGCGTCTGCGCTCACGGACTGGACTGGCCCGCTGGACACCGAGGAACGCTGGCGTGGCCGGCTGACGGACGTACCCTTCAACGCCGTGCTGTGGCACGAAGCCCGGGCCGTCGGCATGGTCAGCGGCACCGCGCCGGACACGGACGGCCTGGTGGAGCTGATCTCCCTGTGGGTGGCGCCGGATGCGCGCGGACAGGGTGTGGGGGACGCGGCCGTAGGTGCGGTGCTCGCCTGGGCCCGGCGTACCCATCCGCGCTGCGCGGTCGCTCTGTCGGTCATGCCGGGAAACGACCCCGCGGCCGACCTGTTCCGCCGCAACGGCTTCGTCGACACCGCAGCCGCCGGCGCTGGAACCGGCGAACGGCGCATGCTGCACCGGCCGAGCGCTGCCTGAGCCGCCGGGATGGGAATCAGGCGAGCCCGAGGATCAGTTCGGCGGCGCGGTCGCTTCCTCCGGGTGCGAAGAGTTCCCGTCGCAGACCGGGCAGCGCGGCCGCGGGCCCGGCGGGCGACAGGGCCTCCGTCACCGCCGCGCGCAGGGCCTGTGGCGTACAAGTGCTCGCCGGCCTGCGCAGGTCCCAGTGGGCGACGGAGACCCCGCGCGCCACGCTGAACGCCGCGTTGGTCAACTGGTCGCCGTAGCCCGGGAACGCGATCATCGGCACGCCGTGGAGTGTCGCCTCCACTGTCGAGTTGTAGCCGTGGTGAGTGACGAAGACGTCCACCGCCCCTGTCAGCAACCGCCGTTGCGGCAGTACGTCCGCCACCACCGCGTTGCCCGGCCATGTCCGTGGCGTGCCGGCGCCGCCTCTCGCCACCAGCAGTCGGAAGCGGTCGTCATCGCCCAGAGCGGAGAAGAGCAGGTCCACGGCGGTGGCGAAGAACGCGGCCCCGGACGGCGCACCGCCCATGGGTGCGCGGCGGCGGAAAGTCGTGATGTTCGTACCCAGGGAGAACAGAACGGTCAGCGTACCGTCGGCTTCACGTCGCCCTGGCGCGTCCGGAGAGTGGCCGCCGTCGGCATCCGCCCCCCAGTGCACCTCGCCGATGCATGGCCCGACCCAGTGCAGCGCCGCCCCCAGTTCCCGCTCCAGAGCGGTCAGCCCCTCCGTACCTAGGTCGCCGGGCGGCGGCGACTGCGGCTGTACCGCGGTGACCAGTGACAGCCGCCGGGACGGGAAGAGCACGGGCAGGCAGGCCGCGTCCCCCAGGATGTCGATGCCGAAATCCCTGACCAGCCGGTCGTTGGCGGCTTCCAGATCGGGTCCGCGCGTCTCGTGCTCTGCGACGAAACCGGCGCCCAGGGCACGCAGCCCGGCGAACGGCAGCAGGGTGGCCGCCGGTACGCGGAGCGCTCTCGCCGCGACCGCTCCGCGCAGGTCGAAGATGTCGTGCACGACCACGTCGGGCCCGAACCTGTCCAGCTTCCGCACCACTTCCTCCAGGCCCTGCTGCGGAGCGAGGAAGCTCCTGACCGCCAGATCCGAGGGGCGGACACCGGATACGGCCAGCGCTCCCGGGGCGGGCGTCCGGAAGGCCAGCGGCGTGAACTCGGCGCCCGCGGCCCGGTAGAGCCCGCCGAGTTCCGGCGAGCCGTAGGCCTGCACCACCGCACCCCACGGCTGACCGGACAGCGCGGACGTGACGGCGAGCAGAGGGTTGAGGTGGCCCACGGCGTCCATGGAGACGACGGCGACCCGGGGCGGCCCGATCCCCCTCCTCGCCCGTGTGGGCCACTCGATAAACGTGTCCATGTCAACCAGTTTCGGATACGACGGTCAATGGCAGGGGCCGGCGCACCTGGATCGCCGGCTCCACCGTGGGGGTCGTCTGGTCGCGTCCCCGGCAGAACGAACATGCGGTGAGTGGCCTCTGCCGGCGGTACAAAGCCTTGATCCGAGCCCTGAGTTTGTCGATGGGCCAGTCCGTGCGCAAGTCGATCACATCGTCCGGGGCGTCTGGCACAGCGCCGAGGTTCATGGCGTTGGCCGAGAACGGGCACAGGTACAGCCGTCCGTTCAGCAAGGTCAGGAGATCGTTGACACAGCAGTCACGGAAGGTCCGAGCGAGTTCTTCCGAGGTGCGGTCCACCCGGCCTATGCGACCGGAGTCGGTCCAGACCGGCTTCTGGCTGACCCAGGCCACGCCGTGCTCGGTCAGCGTGTCGCACAGGGCGTCGTGCCGCTTGGACAGCTCACCGTAGTCAGTGATCTTGACGAGCATCCTGGGATGCGCCAGCGACTCCAGCAGGTCGCCGCGCGGCACGATGGTGCCGTTGGTGTACACCACCACCCGGGCGGTATCGGCCAGACCGGTGAGCGTGCGCACCACCTGCCCGGCACGGGGGTTGGCGAACGGCTCTCCGCCGAGGACACGGAACTCCTCGACACCGTCGACCGCGGCCAGCAGTCTGTCCAGGGCCCCGTGCAGTTCGTCCAGGTCGGAGTGGCGCGGGCGGGCGTAGTACTGCATCAGGTTCGAGCAGTCGACGCAGCGCATCGTGCACGCTTCGGTGACCACCACGTCCAGCGAGCGCAGCCGCAGCCGGCCCACACCGGTCAGCAGAGGCTCGCACTGGGCGGCGTAATGGGCGATCCGCCGGAGGCGTTCGGCCGGCAGCACCGGGGCGCCTTCCCCGAATTCGGTGCGGCCCAGGAGCGACACCGCGACGAAGAGCCGACCGAAGCGCGCGAAGAGCGCCGGCTGACGTGCATAACGTGTGTGGTCCCAGGTGTCGAGGACGCAGGTCGTCTCGGGGTCCAGCCGGTCCAGAGCTGCGGGCGGCAGCACCGGTGTCCCGTGGAGGGCGGCGGAGTCGTCGGTGAGGAGTGGATCGCAGAAGAAGTCGACCGGGACGCCGATCGCCTCCAGGGCATGACGGGTCAACTGCGCTACGTCACCGGCTCCGAAGACGACAACGGTGTCACCGGGCCGGACGTCCTCGGGCTCGAAGTCCTTGATCCGGGTGGTCATCACCTACCGCCCGGCCAGCTGGGCACGGCGGGCGCTGCGGTCGTAGTTGTCCACCGCGGCTGCTTCGACCTGTGTGCCCTCTCCGCGGAACCACATGCTGAAGCCCGACCGAACGCGCTCCGAAGACCTGTTGCGGTGGGCGCGGTGGATGGTGAGGGGGTGGTGGCAGACCAGGTCGCCGGGCTCCATCTCGACCGAGACCTCACGGGCCTCGTCCGCAGGTCCGAAGTCCGCGATTTCCAGGGCGAACCCCCGGACTCCGCTGTAGACATGCCGTCGCAGCCCCTCCCGGTGCGAGCCCGGGACGTACCGCAGACAGCCGGTCTCCTCGTCGAACGTCTCGTCGACGGCGAGCAGCATCTCCACTCCGTTAGGCGGATTCAGCGCGAAGGCGCAATTGTCCTGGTGCGGTGGGGTCGGAAAGTCGCTCTGTGGCGGCTTGCTGAAGTAGACCGGAGGACGGCATAGGACCGGCTCACCGAGCAGGGTACGGGCCAGTGCCAGCCACTTGGGGTGACGCTGGTAGGCCTCGAAGAACGGATCGCAGTTCATGCGGTGGATCTGACGCACCGCGAGTCTGCCGCTGGCACCCGTGGTGAAGAACACCTGGGACTCGGGGAGTGAAGGCACGACCTCGTCGACGAAGCGCGCCAGTTCGTCGCGTATCTCCCGTAGTTCCCGCGGATCCAGGAAGCCCCGAACGACGACGTATCCGTCCCGCCGGAAGAGTTCCCGGTATTTGGCGTAGTCCATGTGCACCCGCTTCCGATAAGAGGAGGACAAAGGGCTTTCAGAACGCGTCCGTCCGCCGCTCCAGTTCGGCGGCCAGCTGTTGCCAGGCGGTGGAGCAGTCCCATGCGAGCCGCGCCACGGCGACCACCCAGTGGTCTGGCACCGAGCCGACCAACTGTGTCAGCCTGTCGGCGTCGACGGAGAGCACGCCGAGCCACTGGAGCAGGAACCGGCCTCGCGCGGTCAGCCGCACAGAGGGATCCTTGCGCAGACTCAGCAGGACCTGGCGATTAACCCGCTGCACCTCCTGGGGCGTTGAAGCGCCACGGGCGGCCTTGTCAGACGATACGGAAGATCCCGGCTGCCGGTCCCTGTTCATCTCCTCCCGACAGGGATCATCTCCGGTGCCCTTCGTCTCGGCGCGGAGTTTCACCCGTATGTTGTGCGCGGTTCCGACCGATATCCCGGCTTCCCGCGCGATCTCGCGGAGAGACGCCTCCGGGCGTTCGCGTATGATCTCCAGGGCCTTCCGCCGTCCGGCCGTACCGTCGACAGGGCGCATACGGCCGTCGCGTCCCATTCTCTTGCTCAACTGACAGGAATTTTCAGTTGAGCGACGGCGAACGCTCGCGACCGTCGGAGCACTGAGGCCGGCCACTTCCGCAATTGCCCGATCCGACCAGTCCGGGTATGCCTGAATTATTCTCTCGGCCGCCATCTCACGCTCGCCGGTGGACAACGGGAGCCCATGGGCCACGTTCACGCGCACGGACTGCACGAACGACTCGGCGTCGTCACCTTCGAAGTACTGGACCAGAATCCTGTCGTCGCCGCGCAACGCCGCGGCCTGCAGTCGGTGCATACCGTCGATGACTCGTCGCGTCGACCTTTGGACCAGGATGGGCGGCAACCCGCTCTCTACCTCTATCAGGCGTCGGACGTGCTCCTGGTCCGTTCCCGCCATCCTGGGGGAATCCGCAGGCAGCAGCGACGCGATCGGAATGGCCTCGATGCGACCGTGCGTGACTGTCCACGGCGGACGGTACGGAGATACCTCCTCGCCTGCCGGATCCTCGCCGAGATCAGTGGCGATGGACCTGTCCTCTGCGAAGTTGCCCATCAGCGTCCCCCTCGCTCTTATCCGATGATCACTTGCATCTAGATCGTTACGGACGAGCCCAGGGCGCCGGAAGGGGGTGTTCAGGCAAAGGGAGCCAAAAATGCCCGCCCCTATCAGGGCGAGCCGTCAATTGTGTCGGCTTCATTAAAATCTTATGAGGCTTGTTTTTTTGCAAAACATTCACTATTCAACCCTGGCGGACCTGCTTCCGCACACAGTCGGTTTTCCTCGTCAGCGGTATCAGCGCCGTCTGCGGCCGTCCGCCAGGGTCACCCGACGCCGGTTGATAGCCTGAACACCCTTGTTCAGCAGTCGCATTGGAGACTGAGACCGCATATGCTCGACCGGAGTGCGATCGACGCGCAGTTCCCCCCTGATCTGCCCAGCCCACAGGAGTGGGAAGAGCGTTACCCGCCGCGTGCGCTACCCGAGGGTGCGCGGGTGACCCGCATGGCGCCCTCCCCTACCGGCTCGGTTCACATCGGCGGCATCTACGTCGCGATGATCGACCGCGATCTCGCCCGCCGGAGCGGTGGTGTCTATCTGCTGCGGGTCGAGGACACCGACCAGTCTCGTGAAGTCAAGGGCGCGGTTGAGCAGTTCGGTCACGCCTTCGCCTACTTCGGACTGAGCGCCGACGAACAGGAGGGACGAGGGGAGTACGGTCCCTACCAGCAGTCGGCGCGTCAGGAGATCTACCTGGCCTATGTCAGGGAACTGCTGCGCGAAGGAAAGGCTTATTTCTGCTTCGCGACGGAGACGGAGTTGGCCGACATCCGGCGTCGCCAGGAGGCCCTCAAGGTGCCTACAGGCTACTACGGCGACTGGGCCATCTGGCGCGATGCCGACCCTGCCGACGTACGGAGCAGGCTTGACGAGGGCGCCCCGTACGTCGTCCGCTTCCGTTCCCCGGCCGCAGCGGGGGCGCGCAGGTCGTTCGCTGATCTGATCCGCGGCCGCCTTGAACACGACGACAACCGCAACGACGTGGTGATCCTCAAGTCGTCTGACAAGACACTGCGGTTGCCGACGTACCACTTCGCGCACGTCGTCGACGATCACCTGATGCGTGTCAACCTGGTGGTGCGCGGCGAAGAGTGGATCTCCTCCGTCCCGGTGCACCTCCAACTGTTCGAGGCACTCGGCTTTGAACCTCCTGCGTACGCGCACATCGCCCCCTTGATGAAGCAGACTCCCGGCAGTAAGCGGAAGCTGTCGAAGCGCAAGGACCAGGAGTCCGGGGTCGACTTCTACATGGCGGCCGGCTACCCGGCCGAGGCGGTCCTGTATTACCTTCGCGGCCTGGCCAACGGGCGGCTCGCTGAACTGCCGCCGGCCCAGGCCTTCGACGAGCCGATCCGGTTGGCCGAGTGCGGGGTCGCGGGGCCGCTGGTGGACATCGCCAAGCTTGAGGACATCAGCGCGGATTACGTGGCCACGATGAGCGGCGAGCAGATCCTTTCCGCTGTTCGCGAGTGGGCGGCGAGCTACGACCCTGGTCTCGTACCTGTGCTGGACGCCGAGCCCGAACGGGCGCTGACCGCTCTGGCCGTCGAACGGGACGGGGTCGACAACCCGCGCAAGGACCTGCGCAAATGGTCCGACTTCCGGTCTGCGTATGGATTCTTCTTCTCTCAGTTGTTCACCGTCGTACCTGCCGACGACGACCGGCTGGGTGGCCTGAAAGCCGACGTGGTCAGGGCGTTCACAGGTGACTTCGTCGACAGCTACCGGCATCTGGAGGACCCACAGGAGTGGTTCGGCCAAATCAGGAGCCTGGCCGCGAAGCACGGCTTTGCCGCGACCCCCAAGGAGTACAAGAAGAACCCCGATGCGTACCCCGGTTCGATCCGCGAGGCGTCCCAGCTCATCCGTGTCGCCCTCACCGGTTCCACCCGCAGCCCGGACCTCTTCGCTGTCGCCCGCGCCCTGGGCCCCGAAGAGGTACTGCACCGCGTGAGTGCCATGTCACGGTAGCGGCTGAACCGATCTCCGGTGCAAAAGCCGACTGGAAATTGACATCAACAACGAAAAGTGCAATCCGACACGGGCCCCGGGGTAGTACCAGGGCCCGTGTCGGAGCCCCTCGGTGTGCCGCCGACCCACGGCAGAAGTGCCGCATGAGGGGCAGATACATGCAGGTGCTCGGGAGTGGGCGCGGCATCGCTACCCGCTACGAGAAGACCGCGACCGTCTACCTGGCCGGACTCCACATCGCCGGCATCATTCTCTGGTCCGCCCGGTGGTCTAAACGAAACGGCCGACCGGCCCGAAGGGCAGCGCCGGTACCCGACGGACATGACGGACGCGGAGTGGGCTGAGGTCCGGCCGCTGCTGCCGGCGCCGGGCTGGATGCGCGGGCGAGGCGGCCGGAAGGGTATTGCCACCGCGCGCTGCTGGACGCGGTCCGCTATCTCATGGACAACGGGATCATGTGGCGGGCGATGCCAGCCGACTTTCCGCCGTGGGACCGGGAGCCCGCTGGCCTGAATCGGCAGCAGCGATGACCTCCGACAGGTAAGGCCGACGGCAGCATTCCTGAGGCCCTCATGCATCGAGCGAATGTCCAGAAACGGGACTGGGCCGCACCATGGCGGATTCAGTCCGGCGTGTCTCGCGGCCCACTCAGAGAGCACCTGTTGCCAGCTGCCTCAACATGCCGACCCTGGTCAGTCAGAGCCGGCCAAGAAGAGGACACCTCGTACATGTACTGGGGATGCATCCGTATCCGAGATGTCTGCTCCAGAGCGACCCTGGACCGCATTTGGCACCCGAATGCCCGAAATGCTGTACGGGCGGGAGACGGACGATACCGGCGGCCCAAATTCGACCCGGGTTCGACCCCGAGCTTTTGTTTATCGAGTGAAAAAGCCTCTGACCTGCGGAAATATGAGGCGGCAGACGAGTCGGGCTGTACGCCGGGTTCTGTTCCCCGGTTCCCTCGCGGGAGCCGGGGCGACGGCCATCCATCTAGGACCGACGTTGCCGTCGGCCTCGTGCGGTCTACCCGCGGACTCGGGCGGGCAGCCCTCGAACGTCCGCGCAGAGTGCGTGTTACCGCGCTCCTTTTGACCTTGCTCCGGGTGGGGTTTACCTAGCTGCCCAGGTCACCCTGGGCACTGGTGGTCTCTTACACCACCGTTTCACCCTTACCGAGGACCGAGGTCCCCGGCGGTTTGCTTTCTGTGGCACTGTCCCGTGGGTCGCCCCAGGTGGCCGTTAGCCACCACCCTGCCCTTTGGAGCCCGGACGTTCCTCGGGAAGTCCCCATCAAGGGGACTCCACGCGGCCGTCCGCCCGGCTCGTCTGCCGTGTCGACCATGTTACCGGGCTGTCGGGGCAGGCCGGTTCCACCTTCGCCCGGACCGGTCCCGCCGTTGCCAAGACCGAGCCCGCCAGGATCAGGGTGAAGGCCGCCCCGATGCCCCACGTCAGCTCCTCGTTCAGGAACAGCGCTCCCGCCGCCACCGCCACCGCCGGGTTGACGTACGTGAAGACCGTCGCGCGGGTCGGGCCGACCTCCTTGATCAGTTCCAGGAAGGCGACGAAGGCGAGTGCCGTGCAGATCACGCCCAGGCCGATCAGGGCCACCAGAACCGACGGGGACGGGACCGAGGACGGCCACGTCGCTGCCGCCGGCGTTGCGTACACCAGCGCCGCCAACGCCAGGCACGGCGCCGTCAGCTGCAGTGTCGGTACGTCCTTCAGCCACCGTGCCGCGATCAGCGGTGCCGTCGAGTAACCCAGCACCGTCAGCATGACCTCCCCCAACGAGCGGGCGTCGCCGCCGGTCAGGTGCGGGACGGTCAGGACGCCTACGCCTGCCAGGCCGAGCGCCAGGCCCGTCATCCGCCGTACTCCCAGCCTCTCCGTGTCGCCGAAGAAGTGGGCCAGCACCACGCCCACGATCGGGACGCCCGCGATCAGCAGGCCCGCCGTCGAGCTGGACAGGTGGCGCTCGGCGTCCGTGAGCGTGAACCACGGGCCGATGATCTCGATGCACGCGAAGGCCAGCATGGGGAGCCAGTGGGTGCGGACGGTGCGGGTCAGGCCACCGCCTCGTATCGCGAAGGGGAGCAGGAGCGCGGCGCCGAGGGCGCAGCGTGTGAACACCACCATGGACGGGGAGAGCGGGGCGTCCACCGCCACCTTGATCATCAGGTAGGGGATGCCCCAGACCACTCCCATCAGGGAGAACAGGAACCAGCCGCGTGCAGTCATGCGAGCAGTTTCGGCCGACCCGCTACCGGGCGTCTTGAACGCTGTTGCGGTACGCCGCCGGGGTCACCCCCAACACCCGCCGGAACCAGCGGGTCAGGTGCGCCTGGTCGGCGAAGCCGACGAGCGTGGCCACCTCCGCCGGGCGCAGGCCCGACTCCAGCAGGCCGCGGGCCCGGGTTACGCGGTGCTGGGCGAGCCAGGCGTACGGCGGTATGCCCATCGTCGTACGGAAGGCTCGGAGGAGTTGGTAGCGGGACAGGCCCAGTTCGGCGCCGAGGTCGGCGAGGGAGGGCGGCTCCAGCAGCTCGTCCGCCAGGCGGTCGCGTACGACGTGGGCGATGCGGTGCGCGCCGGGGATCGTGTCCGGCGTCGGGCGGGCCGTGGAGTGGCGGCGGGACAGGGCCGTGAGCAGCCAGGGGAGGCGGGACTCGGCCTCCAGGGGGTCGGGGCAGGTGCCCAGGGTGGTGTGGGTGCGAAGGAGGGCGGCGGCCAGTTCGGGGTCGTCGATCAGTGGCTCGCGGAAGTGCGGGACGCCGGCGTCGAGGGTGCCGTCAGTCAACAAGGAGGGCTCCGCGTACAGCGCTCGGTAGGCGTAGCCGTCCGTTGCGTTGCCGGGGCCGCCCGTGTGCATCTCGCCGGGGGCCAGGACGACGATCGAGCCCGGGCCCGTGCGGATGTGGCCGCCGCGGTAGTCGATGACCTCGGAGCCGCCGACGCACACGCCGATCGTGTACTCGTCGTGGGCGTGCGGGGCGTAGACGTGCTTGTCGAAGCGGGCGGTGAGGAGGTCGAGGGGCGGGCCGCAGCGGCCCAGCCTCGCCCTGGTCCAGAGTGCCTGTTCGGCCATGTCTCACCTACCCCCCTCGCGTCTTACTGAGGGTGGAACGCCTTCAGGCCCCTTTTCCATGCCGCGGCCAGGTCCGCGTCGTCCGGAAACCTGCCGTGGATCTCCAGGATCACCATCCCGTGGGCGAAGGCCCAGACGGAGCGGGCCGTGTCCAGGTCACCGTCGCATGCGCGCATCAGCGGCATCGCGGCCCGGTCCTCCAGGCCGGATGGGAGGGCGGCGCGCGGGAGGGGGCGTTCGGTGGCGAGGCAGTAGAGGTGAGGGTGGGCGAGGGCGTAGGTGCGGTATGCCTCCGCCAGGGCCGGGAGCGAGCCCGGCTCGCGTTCCTCCGCCGCCTCCAGCGCCGCCGCCGTCTCCTCCAGCATCTGTGCCATCAGCTCCACCTCGACGGCGTGCTTGTCGGGGAAGTGCTTGTAGAGGGAGGGGGCTTTGATGCCGAGGCGGTCGGCGAGGGCGCGCAGGGTGAGCGCGGCCGGCCCGGACTCCTCCAGGAGGGTCCGGGCGGCCGCCGCGATCTCTCGGGCGCGGGGGGTCAGGCGGTCTGTGGTGGGTGGTCGGTCAGCCACGCTGGAAGCCCTCCTTGGTGCGCAGGCCGTAGCCGAAGGCGCGATCGTACGAGATGTGGGCCATCCAGCCGCACAGGGCCGCGAACAGCGGGGCCCAGGCGAAGAACGGCTGGACCGTGTACGCCACCAGCAGGGCGAGTGGGACCAGGGCGCGGTGCAGCGCGTTGTAGTACGGCACCGCGCACGGCGGCAGTTGGCCCTTCGCCATGCGGGGCGCGTCGTCCAGGGCGACCAGGAAGGTCAGGTCCGGCAGGACGAAGAAGGTGAGGGCGAGGGTGCCGGCGAGCCAGCCGTGGTTGACGGCCTCGAGGACGGCGAAGGCGGACCAGAACAGGGCGCCCGCGAGCCAGGCCGTACGGCGTGCGACGGACCGGGCCGAGCGGTGCGTGGTGGTCGCGTTGGTCGCGGTGGTGACCGTGCTCATGGCTGCCTCCAGTCGGCGAAAGAGTGGCTAACACTGTTAGCCGGACATGCATGACGGTACGGCTAACAGCGTTAGCCGTCAAGGGATGCTGCCGAGCTCCCCACGTGCTGCCGACGTGCTCCCCCACGCCATCGCTTGACCCTGCCGCGACGTCAGCCTCTCTACTGGTCCCATGCGGATCGGAGAACTCGCCGCTGCCGTCGGCGTCACCACGCGGACCGTGCGGCACTACCACCATCAGGGGCTGTTGCCGGAGCCGAAGCGGCTGGGCAACGGGTATCGGGACTACACGCTCAGGCACGCGGTCGTGCTGGCGCGCATCCGGCGGCTGACCGAGCTGGGGCTCGGGCTCGCCGAGGTGCGGGACGTGCTCGCGGACGACGCGGGCAAGGATCTGGCCGAAGTGCTCGCCGAGCTCGACGAGGACCTGGCCCGGCAGGAGGCCGCCATCCGCGAGCGACGGGCGCGGCTCAAAGCATTGCGGGAGGCGGACGGCGGGCTGCCCGCCGAGGGGCCCGTCTCGCCCCAACTCTCCTCGCTGCTCGGCGACATAGCACACGTCGCGGCCGACTCCCCCATGGCCGCCAAGGACCGCGAGATGCTCGCGCTGATCGACACCATGGCGGCCGTGGAGGACGGGGAGCGGCTGATGGGGCTGCTGCACGACGCCCTCGCCTCCCCCGAGGCAAGGGCGCGGGCGATCCGGGCGTACGGCCTGCTCGACGAACTCGCCGACGCCGACCCGGCCGACCCACGCGTGGAGGAGGCCGCCCGCGCTCTCGCCGACTGCATGCCCCGGGGGCTCGTCCCCGAGGGGGCGATCAACGAGGACGACACCTTCATGCGTGCCTTCTACGCGGACTTCGCCCCTGCCCAGGCGGAGGCCGTCCGCCGCACTCTCCGCATCCTGACCGAGGAACAGCCGTGAGGACCGCCTACGTCCTCGTCCGGCACGAGCTGCGGTTGTTCGTCAGCCTCGCGTTGTGGATCGCGCGGCGCACACACGGGACGCAGGGCCGAGAACCCTTCGGATACGCCCGCGGGCAGGGCGCGGTCATGTTCGGGTTCGCGTTCGTGTGCCTGGTCGAGACGCTGACCATGTCCGTGCTGCTGCGCGACTACCCGGCCGTGCACCGGGTCGTGTTCGTTCTCGACATCTACACCGTGCTGTTCGTCGTCGGCCTCCATGCCGCCTCCGTCGTACGACCGCACGTGCTCGGCCCCGACGTCCTGCGCATCCGGCGCGCCGTCCACGTCGACCTGCGTATCCCCCTCAGCAACATCGCGACCGTGCGCCGCGAACTGCGCACCACCCACCAACGCACGGATGGCGAACTCGACCTCCCCGTCGGCGCGCAGACCACCGTCACCCTCGAACTCACCGCACCCGTCCCGCACTTCACCTTCTTCGGCCGCCGTCGGTACATCCGTCTCGTCCGCTTCCACGCCGACGACGCCGATGCCCTCGTAAGCGCGATCACAGCGATCACGGCGATCACGCAGGCGCGAACCGCACCTTCGCCGCTCCCGGATCTGCCTGCGTGAGGCGCACCCGCAGCCGTTCACCCAGTGGCAGTCGGTCGCCGCCCTCAACCCGGCCAATGATCGCCGGGGACTCCAACTGCACGGTGCCGACGGTGGGTTGATGTTCGTCGGGTGTTCGGCGCGGCAACCGCGGCATGGGTGGTGATCGGCGGGAGCACGCCGTCGCGGAAGATCACGTAGTCGGCGCCGCGCAGGAACGTCGTGCACTCCTGGAGGAGGGCCGCGTGGTGCGGGTTGTGCGGCGTCCTCGTTGGCGCGGGTGTCCCTAGGGACTGCCCCGAATGGGCGGCGTAGCGCACCATGGAGGAGGCGGACGACCGAGGACGAGTCGCGCGGGGGTGGGGTCGTGCGGGAATTCCTTTATCTGTCGCGGCGTAAGTTGGACGACACGTTCGCCGTTCCTTCGGCCCTTCCGAACCTGAGTGGGGAGGTGGAGTTTCCGTTCCCCGTGGCGAAGGTCCGGGTGGGTGTCAGCTCGTCGCAGGTCGAGGCGAAGACAGTCTGGCGCAAACTGAAGAAGGTGTCGAAGGCTCTCGAGAAGGATGCTCTGTGGTGCGGCGATGAGTCAGTGATGCCCGGAGAATGGGTGTGGTTCGACCTACCCATGGGATACGGCCTGTACGGCAACGACGACACGGGGTGGGTGGCGTTTTTCGCGGGCATCGTTGAAACTTCGACCGCGCGGCACAGCAGGCCCCTGCAGGTACTTCTGTGCGGATCCCCCATCCACCTGCTCGATCGGGTTGCGGAAGTCGACTCGAGGGTCGGTTCCTCCACGTGGTGGACGCGCAACGCGACACGGCTGTTCGACGTGCTCGCCCATCCAGTGCTTGACTCAAATCCACTGTCAATGATGGATGCAGTGAATGCACGCGCAGGAGCGGGCATAGCTGCAGTCTTGCACGCTCACGCCTCTGTAATGCGGGAACACCCACCTGGGCAACGGGCCCGTGTGTCGGGGCTGGCCCGCACGCTGATCCGCTTTGATTGGCGCTTGTGGGGGATGGACCCACTACGGGCCCCGGGACCGCTGATCCTGGCGACCCCGCTATACGTCCAGTACGGCAAGTGGACCCCGTACGGAAAGTCCGCACGCGAGCGGTGATCGCCGATCACGCACTCGTGGGTCTGGCCTGCTGCCCCAACTGGGTCCCGTTTCGAGGCTCTGAGTGCGAGCTATGCGGGTTACCTTGCTTCATTCGCCGTTGGGGGATGCGTCGGGGTAGTCGCTGTTCTCGATCTGTTGCGCGGCGGTGATCATGCCGAGCCGTGTGATCCAGTCGAGGGATTCGGAGCGCGCACCGCTGAGGATGACCGTCCCGCCTGCCTTGACGATCTTGAGGATCACGAAGGTGTCGATAGGGAGGTCGCCTTCATCGAGGTCGGCCTCGATGCCGAGGGCGTCGATGATCTGGCCGAGCTTCTGGCCAGTCATTAGTAGGTGTGGTCCTGCGGTTGGGCCTGGGCGATGTGCTGCTGAACGGTGCTGCGATGGATTGCGAGGACGAGTTCGCCAGGTGCCGGTTCGGCATTTTTGTCGAGGTGCAGGGTCAGCTAGACGGGCTCGCTAGAGCCCGGGCAGTGGACGGTGACCTTGCCGAGTGCGGCCATCAGATACCGAAGGCGGAGAGCTTGAGTTCGGCATTGTCGACGTCGACCTGCAGCTGGCTGCCGTACTGGTTGGTGGGGAAGGGTCCGACGTAGCGGGACGCCGAGGTGGCGATGCTGACGGCGCGCGGGGTGACGGCCTGGCCGTCGACGAGTCCGGGGAAGCGGAAGGTCACGGCGCACGCGACAGTGCTGCCGGAGTTGCGGACCAGGAGCACGATCTTGCCGTTGTTCGAGATGATGTGGTTGTTGGTCGGGTCGCCGTTGACCTCGGTTCCAGGGGTGATACAGGCGGGGTGATCTGTCTGACGTTGGTGCGGGCCACGGCGGCCTCCTCGGTGTTGAGGTGGGTCCGCCGCCCGGTCGCGGCCCTCGCGCTGCGGCCGTTAGGGCGGACGCGGCGGGGATCGCATGGATCCCAGCGCCGGGCGGCGGAGCTCGAGGAGTGGGTCAGCCGTCGAGGCGGCGTATGCCGGGCGCGTTGCGGATGGCTTGGCGTTCGGCGGCGGGGATCTGCTGCTGGCTGTAGATGCGGCGGCCGCGCTTGTCCTTGCTGGGGTTGGTGAGGTGGTCGCGGCTTCCCAGCTGTAGATGGTCTGCAGGGCGCGGCCGGTGAAGGCGGCGACCTCGCGGATCGTGAACCTCACGTTCCCGTCGGCGTCTTCGCGGTCGTGCCGCGACGCCCGGTCAGTGGGTGGGATATTCGATCACCCCCTGACATGCGAAAACCCCGCACGGTGGCGAGGGCTGGTGTGGCGTGTGGGCACAAGTGTGTTGCTGGCATAGGTGCAGTGCTGATCGCCGCGGTGTCCAGCGCCGTGATCGCCATGTCGAGGAGCAGCCTGCGCAGCGCCGCGCCGAGGCGTCGAACGATTCCCTTTCGGGTGGAGGGCAGTTGGCGATGGGTCTTGCTTGTCTGCGGCAGCGTCGAACGTTTTCCAGGGTCAGCTGCATTCAGCCATGCGAGCTTGCACCCGGGCGTCTGCCGCAAGCCACCCTGGAAGTTGCGTACGTGTGTCAAGTTGTGCCCTGCAGAGTTCGGTGATCGACAGATCGGTCACATGCCGTAGGTCTGCTCCGCGCAAGTTGGTGTCTTCCAGGGACACATCGGACATCTGCGACTTGTTCAGAACGGCTCCACTGAAATTTGCTCCGTCAAGAGTCGCGGACTGTAGATCTGCTCCCGACAGGTTGGCGTCGGAAAAATCGCCATAGGAAAGGTCTGCAGCCGTGAGGTTGACCCTTTCGAGTTTGGCCTTTTGTAGCTTAGCGAAGGGTAGCGTTGCGTTATGCAGGCGGGCGGCGGACAGGTTGACCTTGAAGAGTTCAGCGGAACTCAGGTCCGTCGACTCCAAATCTGCGGCAGCCAGTACGGCGAAGTCGAAGCACACCTTCGCAAAATTGAGGCCGTTGAGTTCAGCTGCCTGGAGCATGACACCTGCTAGGTTCAAGCGGCCGGTCTCCCATCGATCCGGCCTGCGGCCTATCACGATCATGGCAGCGCGCACGTCTTCTTTAGTGAGATATGGGTCCTCACCTTCAAGGGAATATGAGGGATCGCCCTTAGTCGGCGCGGAGGCCTGCTGCCGCACAAAAGCGGCGAGCACCTCCACGACGGTCATGTGATCCTTTACCGAATCATGCATGATCCGTTCCAGTGAATAGACGCCGCCTATTCGTTGGGTCATGTTCTGGGATGCGAGAAGCTTGATGGCCTCCACGTATCGCTCGGTCACCTGACCTTCGCGGGTCAATTCGGCCTGCTCGCGATCCTTCGCCCGAGTGTGACTCAGCGTCTGATGGGTGTACCAGACGCCAAGGCCAGCCACGATGGCCGCGCCCATGGCGACAACCATGGTTCGGAATCCAGTGATCACGACTCCATCGGCGGGCTCGAGGTTACGCGAACGGAGGTGCGCACCATCAACCCACCAGGGGCCGCGCCAGAGGAGAAGGACGAATCCCACGGTCAGCACGACGAGGCCGACGGGCAAGGCCCTTCGCGCGATGCGCTTCATCTTTCGCTCCATGCCGAGGAGCATGGCCCGCGCTGTCCTCCTCGAATCGCGGAATGGCAGAGCTCAGAGCACAAGTTGAGCCACAGGGACACTCTGCATCTAGCGCCCACGCCAAGTGAGGCGGCGCCGGACGGGCGGGTGCATGACGGCGCGCACCGCTATACCGAAGTCGGCGGCCGCGGCCTCGAGTTCTTGCTGGTTTCGGGACTCGTGATAGGTGAACACTGCCTGCACCAAGCGATCGGTGGTGTCGCACACGTCGGAGTTGCTGTGCCGCTGGAGTGGAGCGGCAGCGGCCACGACCGCCTCCAACTTCGGGGTGATACTCGCCGAGGCCATCCGCATCTGGTGACGTTCCTGGGCGAGGAACCAGCCGGCGCCCCCGAGCGCGGCGGCCAGCTGCCGCCGGTCCGAGCCCTTGACGAACGCGGCTGGGGCGAGGCCCGTCACGGCCGCCAGGGCGCCAGCGCGCAGCTGTTCCTTCCGGTTGCTCCACAGGACGTGGTCGGCATCGATGGCGCCCCGCAGTCCGGCGACGGCGAGTAGCATGGCGTCGAACTGGGCGCCGAGAGCGTCGCGTTCGGCCTTGGTTTCGGCGCGGGCGGCCGCGCGAGAGTTAGTGAGGGCGGTCAGCCCAGCGCCGAGCGCGACGGCGGTAAGGGTCCCGGCGACGTTGACCAGGCCGTTGACATCAATGTTCACCGGCACAGCTTGTCCGGAGTCCGCCTATTCGACGCGACTGTTGCGGAGCCGTGACGGGCCGGGGGCTGCGTCGTGACAGCAGCGCCGAGCGGGGGTTCATCCGTCCTGTGCTTTGCGGTAGCCGCGGCGGCCCCCGACGGCCTTGACGGCAGTGGCGCCGTGTCAGCGGTTGATGCCGCCTTGGTCGCGTCGGGCTCTGGCCAGCGGTCGCAGGTGAGGTCGGCGCGAATGGTGCCGGTAGTGATGCCGATGCCAGCGGCCTCGACCTCTTGGGCGATGTACAGGTGGCGGGGTTCGAGGGCAGTGCAGCGCTCCCAGCTCTGACGGGTGACGCCACCGCTGCTGGTGTCGACGGTCCGGCCTCCGTCGTCGCCGCAATTGTCGCAGGCCATCGCACGGCCTTCGCGATCTCGCGCAGCTGCGCGGCGTAGTGGCGGCGGACCATGGAGGCGGTGATCTCGTGAGCCTTGTCACGCAGAGCGCGGGCAAGGGGCGGGGCCATGGTGGTGGCCTGGATCAGCGCGTGCCGACCGATGGTGGTGATCGGCTGGTGGGGGCGGTTGACCTTGAGCCGGTCGGCCATCTCACCGAGGAACTGGCGCACTAGCTGGGCTGCCTCGGTGGCGCCGCGGCCGTAGCGGGCGGTCGGGGCGCTCATCCGAGAGTCTCCGCTGCAGCGCGCAGGCGGAGAGCGGCCTCGCGGCGAGTGATGCCGGTCAGGTCCGGTAGCGCGCGGGTCGCGCGGACGACATGGGGCAGCGGCTTGAGGATGGTGTGGATGGCGATGCTCATCGCCATGTCATCGGCTCGGCCGGGTCTATATCGCAAGCGGGCGGTGCCGATGAGGACCAGGGCGCCGTGGCTGGGCTGTTCGATCAGCCGCCTCAGGGCTTCGTCCGTGAGGTTGGGCTGGGTACGCTCCATGGCGAATCTGCTCCTTTGATTGCTGGGAACGGGGCCCCCTCGCCCCGGAGTGCCAGCTCCGCATGGGGCGAGGGGTTTCCGCGTTGTGCAGGCTCCAAGCCAGGGAACCTGCTTTATAGAGTCAACAAGGTTAGGCAGGATGGAGCCCGTGCCGGACGCGCCGGAACCGGAAGAGACCCAGGCCACGGAGGGCAGGTTGGTGAACCTCTCGCAGCTCGCGACGGAGCTTGGAGTCACACGCCAGTGGCTACACGCCCTCCGTTTGAAGGATCCAAATTTTCCTCAATCGCGCCGGAAGCCGGGGAGTACGCGGGAGTTTTGGGATTTGGAGGAGGCTCGCGCGTACTACCGGAGTCGGGAGCTGCGACCAGGTGAGCGCACAGACCTGAAGCGGAAAGCTGAGGAGTAGGCGAGCTGAGCGACAGGATCATCACGTGAGAACTCAAGCCTGAGTGCGTTTATCGTTCTCGACACATGCCCACACTGAAGGTATGGCGACTCTGAGACTCACAACGTCGACCATTGCCGTGTTGGAAGTGCTCCTCGTAGCCCCAGTCGACTCCCCGGCTTGGGGGCTTCGTATCTGCCGTGACGCCGACCTCGGTTCGGGCACCGTGTACCCGATTCTTGATCGGCTTAGCGAGCGTGGATGGATCACGAGCTGGGATGAGGGTGAACCCCATCCTGGGCGCCCGCCTCGCCGCTACTACGAGCTAACGGGCGCAGGGCGCGCTCAGGCGCAAGCAGCTCTTGATGCCCGAAGGGCACGGAGGGGTAGGTTCCAGTTTGGCCTTTCGGGGGGCTCGCCGTGAGCCGAGTGCGTGGGTGGGCTGGCTGGGTTCGTGGGTGGGTTGGCTGGGTTGTGGTTCAGATGGTCGTAGTTGCGCTCACGGGGGGAGGTCTCGACGCACTCGTGCGACCGGCCACGTGGATCTCCATGGCGGGCTTGCCGATCCTTGCGGCATTCCTGATGGCCCTCTACGAAATGGCGGAACGGGCGAGAGATCTCCTGCGGCGCACTCCGCGATCGCCTAACTCCCGTTTCGCGGTCGAGGTGGTGTCATTTGCTGCAGCGCTCGCCGGTCGGCGGCGCAACTTCCTTTCAGCGTGGCTCGCAGACCTCGCTGGGGATCCTGAGGACGGCATCGTCCTGAGTAGGTGGCAACAGCGACGTCTCGCTTCGGGGTATGTCGTCGCGGCGGTGCGCATGCGTTTGCATGATCTTGCTGTCCCAGTGTGGCGCCCGATCGACTGGCTCCTTGCCGCTGAGTCGCGCACGAACGCGGTTATAACGGTGGCGGTTGGCGCTCTCGTGATTTACATCGATCTGAGCGACGGACTGCACACGCTCGCGACCGAGGGGTGGGGTTGGTGTGCTGGCTGTGGCGGATCGCTGTACATGCTGTTCCGATGGCTTCGCCGGATCCGTGGCATTGAGATTGCCAACCCAAGCGGGCCGCCGCACAGCGGTGATGACTGAATGTGAGGGGCCTTCCGCGCCAGAGGGCCTCAACCACGCCATGTGTGAAGACTCGTACACGTGGCACACCCCTTCGAAGATCTCGTGACCAAACAGCGTGCAGTGGACGAGGCTCTAGTGTGATGCGCCTGAAATCGCGGGCTTAAGTCTGTAGGTTGTTTTCATGTCTCGTGGTCCTCGTGCCGTCGAAGTTGTGCTGTCTGATGAAGAGCGCGGCGAGTTGCTGCGCTGGGCGGGCGGGGCGGTGGCGCCCCGTCTCGTCGAGCGGGCACGCATCGTCTTGGAGTGCGCGGACGGGAAGCCGAATACGCGTGTGGCGGCGGAGTTGAAGGTAACCGCGGACACAGTCAGGAAGTGGCGGTCGCGGTTTGCTGCCCGGCGGATGGCCGGACTTGCGGATGAGCCGCGGCCGGGCCGGCGCAAGTTGGAGCTGGTACTCAGCGAGGACGAACGGGCGCAGCTGACGCGCCTGGCGAGGCGCGCCAAGACCGCGCAGTTCCTGGCTCTGCGCGCGAGGATCGTGTTGCGGTGCGCTGAGGGTGGGACGAATAAGCAGGTGGCGGCCGAACTCGGGGTGCGTGAGCAGTCGGTGAGCCGCTGGCGGGCCCGATTTGTCAAGCAGCGGCTGGACGGTCTGCTCGACGAGCCACGGCCGGGTCGACCGCCCTCGATCCTGCTCGACCAGGTCGAAGACGTCATCGTCGCGACGCTGGAATCCGCCCCGGGCCAGGACACGCACTGGTCACGGGCCTCCATGGCCGCCCGCACCGGGCTGTCGAAGTCCACCATCGGACGGATCTGGAAGAAGTTCGACCTCAAGCCGCACTTGCAGGATGCCTTCAAGCTCTCCACCGACCCGCAGTTCGTCGCGAAGGTCGTCGACGTCGTCGGCCTGTATCACCAGCCGCCGGAGAAGGCCGTGGTGTTATGCGTGGACGAGAAGAGCCAGATTCAGGCGCTGGACCGCTCGCAGCCGGTACTGCCGATGATGCCGGGCATGCCCGAGCGGCGCACCCACGACTACCTGCGGCACGGCATCACCAGCCTGTTCGCCGCATTCAACATCGCCGACGGCACCGTCATCGGTGAACTGCACCGCCGCCACCGGGCAGTTGAGTTCAAGAAGTTCCTGGTCACGATCGACAAGGCGGTACCCGCCGGGCTCGATGTGCACCTGGTGTGTGACAACTACGCCACCCACAACACCCCTGAGATCAAGACGTGGCTGGTCAAGCACCCCCGCTTTCATGTCCACTTCACTCCGACCGGCTCCTCCTGGATCAACCAGGTCGAGCGGTGGTTCGGCCTGCTCACCGACAAGCTCATTCGCCGAGGCGTCCACACCTCCGTGAAGGCACTCGAGGATGACATCAGGACCTGGATCGACTCCTGGAACGAGAAGCCCAGGCCCTTCACCTGGACCAAAACCGCCGACGAGATCCTCAAATCCCTCGCCGCCTACCTCACCAAGGTCACTCCGCCAGCCACCGACAATCAGCGAGAAACTTAAGCCCGCGATTTCAGGCGCATCACACTAGCCCAAGCCCTGCTGCTCCGGGAGCAGTACGGCCAGCCGACCGAAGGCGACGGCCGGACCGAGGAGCAGACGCAGCGTTCAAGTTGTTGGACGAACCCGATGGCGACGACGACCGAGGCAGCCGCGTTGGCTGCGGTGATCCACATCGGCAGCTGGCCAAAGGCGACGACAGTCCACCAGGCGAGCCAGACGAAGAAGGCGGTGTAGGAGGTTCCGAGGGCGTTAACCGAGGCGGGTCGTCGGCTGCTCCTGGTGTAGCGGGTGTAGAGGGCGCGTCCGGCCCGGCCGAGCAGGAGAGCAGAGGTAGAGGCGGCGAGTGGAACGGCGACGCCGAGGAGGAGGCCGATCGCGCTGCCTCCTCGTGACGGCGCCGCCGGCCGCGGGCGAAGCGGCGGGCAGGGAGGTGACCGTGCGGGTGGCCTTCGCCAGCACTTGGTCCCGGCCGGGCTCGGCGAGCCGTTCGTCCCACTCGCGGGCGCGACGCCACTGCTCGCTGGTCATCTGCCGGTTGTGGGCGCAGGTCTCGCAGGGTTCGCCGGTGGGCCAGACGCGGCCGTCCTCGCACTGCGGCAGCCCGCAGCCCCTGGGGACGATGGCCACGTGCAGCAGCCAGGCTGCCGATATCGCCGATGGTGCGCAGGCGTCGCGGTAGCGGGAGGCCATCCGCGCGGGCGTCATCAGGTTGTGAGCGGCCACGCGGACGCCCTCATACACGCGATCACGCAGGCGCGAACAGCACCTTCGCCGCTCCCGGATCTGCCTGCGTGAGGCGTACCCGCAGCCGTTCGCCCAGCGGCAGGCGGTCGCCGCCCTCAACCCGGCCGATGATCGCCGGGGACTCCAACTGCACGGTGCCGACGGTGGGTTGATGTTCGTCTACGTCCACCACGCAGCCGTCGAACTCCTCCCCCACCCGGTCCGCCAGCAGCGCCGCCTCGACGATGTCCACGCACTCCCGCTCCACCGTGCCCGCGCGGCGGCTGCCGTCGGCCATCTCCTTCCGCAGCGCGTCCAGGGCGGCGAGCACCCAGTCGGGCGGTGCCTCGCCCGCCGCGGCCGCGATGCAGAGTTCCGACGCGTAGCGGTCGGCCAACCGCCGCAGCGGGGCCGTGCAGTGGGCGTAGGGCGCGGCGACGGCGGCGTGTGTGGTGATGGATGGGAGGTGGCCGTCGCGGAAGACGGTGTAGCCGGCGCCGCGCAGCAGCGTCGTGCACTCCTGGAGGAAGGCCGCGTGGTGCGGGTTGTGCGGGTCGAGGGAGCGGATCAGCTGCGCGTAGGAGACGTGGTGCGGCCAGTCGATGTGCAGCGCGTGCGCGGTACGGCGCAGGCGGCCGACGGCGCCGTCGGGGGCGGCGGGCAGGGTGCGCAGGATCCCGGTCCCACCCGCCAGCATCAGGTCGGCCGCCGCCATGCCCGTCAGGAGGGAGAGCTGCGCGTTCCAGCCGTCGGCGGGAAGCGGTGCCCGGTAGTTCAGCTCGTAGGTGTGATCCCGGTCGACGATCTCCTGCTCGGGCACCTTGAGGGAGATGCCGCCGCGCTCGACCTCCAGCCGTTCCCGCAACTCGCCGATCTCCTTGAGGAGTTGGAGCGGCTCTTCGGCCATCTTGTCGTCGATCTGCTTCTGTACGGCGGCGTAGTCGAGCTTGGCCCGGCTGCGGACGAGGGCGCGGCGGACGTCGACGGCGAGGGCGAGGGTGCGGCCGTCCGCGTCGAGGTCGATCGTCCACAGGGCGGCCGGGCGGACCTGGTCCGGCAGCAGGCTCGCCGCGCCCTCGCCGAGCAGTGCGGGGTGCAGCGGGATCCGCTCGTCGGGGAAGTAGAGGGTCATCACCCGGCGGTGGGCCTCCGCGTCCAGCGCCGATCCGGGTACGACGAAGGCGGCGACGTCGGCGATGGCGTACCGGACGCGGTAGCCGGTGCCCTGCCGGGACAGGTGCATCGCCTGGTCGAGGTCGAGGGAGGCGGGCGGGTCGATGGTGAAGAAGGGGATGTCCGTGGCGTCGAGGGGCGGGAGGGCGGGGGCCTTTGCGGCCCGTTCGGCCTCGGCGAGCACCTCGGGCGGGAAGCTCTCCGAGACGCCGAGTTCGGTGCGCAGCGCGGTGAGGGCGGCCCGGAGGGGGGCTTCGGGGGCGCCCATCACGCGGAGGTGGCGGCGGGGCATACAAGCGAGCGTAGGTCGCAGGCGGCCCGGTGGCACGCCGTACGCTGTCGCAGAGCTCAAACAGAAGGAGATCTTCCGTGCTGGTCCTGCTGCCGCCTTCCGAAGGCAAGGCGTCCTCCGGCCGTGGCGCCCCGCTGAAGACGGAGACGCTGTCGCTGCCGGGGCTGACCCCCGCCCGTGAGGCCGTACTCGACGAGCTGGTCGAGCTGTGTGCCGGCGACGAGGACAAGGCGCGTGAGGTGCTCGGACTGAGTGAGGGGCTGCGGGGCGAGATCGGCAAGAACACCGAGCTGCGGACGGCCGGCGCCCGGCCCGCTGGGGAGATCTACACGGGTGTCCTCTACGACGCCCTCGACCTGGCGTCTCTGGATGCCGCCGCGAAGAGGCGGGCGGCCCGGTCGCTGCTCGTGTTTTCCGGGTTGTGGGGTGCGGTCGGGGTGACCGACAAGATCCCCTCCTACCGTTGCTCGATGGGCGTGAAGCTGCCCGGGCTCGGGGCGCTGGGTGCGCACTGGCGGGCGCCGATGGCGGAGGTCCTGCCCGAGGCCGCCGGGAACGGGCTCGTCCTGGATCTGCGGTCCTCCGCCTACGCGGCGGCCTGGAAGCCGAAGGGCGAGGTCGCCGGGCGGACGGCGAGCGTACGGGTGCTGCACGCGCCCACCCGCAAGGTGGTCAGCCACTTCAACAAGGCGACCAAGGGGCGGATCGTACGGAGCCTGCTGACGGCCGGAGCTGCGCCCAAGGGGCCCGCGGAACTGGTGGAGGCGCTGCGGGATCTCGGTTACGTCGTGGAGGTGGAACCTCCCAAAACCGCTGGGAAGGCGTGGATGCTGGACGTGCTGGTGGACGAGATCCACTGATCCACTGACCGGCCGCCCGCGACCGGGTAGGCCGCTCGTGCAGCGCGACGGCCAGGTCTTCCAGGTGTGTGCCCACGCCGGCTTGCCCACTGGACTGCTCGGCATCGCCACGGCGGCCACCTGTTTCGGGGTTCTGCTCGGCAGGTTCAGGGGTAGAGGCCGGCCCGGAAGGTGAAGGAGACCAGTTGGGCTCGGTCGCGGGCGCCGACTTTCGTCATGGCGCGGACCGCGTGCGTCTTCACGGTGAACGGTGACACGGACATCCGGGCCGCGATCTCGTCGTTGCCGAGACCGCTTGCCACCAGAATGACGACGTCCCGTTCCCTGGGTGTCAGAGCGCTGAAGCGTCGCAGCAGTTCCTTGTCGATCAGCGGGGGCGGGCTGTCGGTCATGTGGCCGATGAGCGCGGCCGTCGCGGCGGCCGACAGCGCACCGCCACCGCCCACGACCTCGGTGATTCCGGCGACGAGTTCGGCAGGGCTCACGGTCTTGCTCAGGAAGCCGTTGGCGCCCGCGCGCAGGGCAGCGAGGACGATGTCGTCCTGGTCGAAAGTGGTCAGCACGATCACCCGCGTCTTCTCGGGTGGATGCTCCGCGCGGATCCGGCGGGTGGCTTCGACACCGTCGATACCGGGCATCCGGATGTCCATCAGCACCAGGTCCACGGGGTGCTCCCGCAGGAAGGGGACGACCTGGAGTCCGTCGGAGAGATCCCCCGCGACGACGAGACTCGGGTCGAGCCGAAGCATCGCCCGGATCCCGGCCCTGATCTCGTCCTGGTCGTCGACGATCAGAATCCGTGTCATCGGACAACCGCTCCCAGCGGGCTGAACTCCGCGTGGACCCGGAATCGCCCGTCGTGACTGTCGATCGTCAGCCGCCCGTTGGAGGACTCGACACGTTCGCGCATCCCCACCAGTCCCAGTCCGCTGCCCGAGTCGGAGCCGCGGGGGGCGTGACCCACATGGTTCTCGACGGTGACGCGGATCCTGCCGTCGTGCTCCCGTACCTCCACCGTTGCCGTCCCCTCTCCATGCCGGTAGGCATTCGTGAGCGCTTCCTGAACGACCCGGTAGACCGTCACGCCGACGCTCGGCTCCACGAAGCCGTCCGGGATGTCGATGGAGGGCCGCACCTCGAGGCCGATGCTTTCGAACGAGGCGATGAGTCCTTCCAGGCCGCTGAGCCCCGGGGTCGGCCGGAGCGCCTCGTCGCCGGAGACGTCGTCCCCGAGGCGGAGGAGCGCGAGGATGCGTTGCGTCTCGACGACGACGGTCCGGGCGCTGGACCTGGCGGAGACCAGGGCTTGCCGGGAGGACTCGGCGTCCTCGGGCAGCCCGATCTCCGCCGCACCGAGGTGCAGGCTCAGCATCGCGACCTGGTGGCCGATGACGTCGTGGAGGTCCCGGGCGATGCGCAGTCGTTCCTCGGTCACGCGCCGGGTGGCTTCGATCTCGCGGGTGGCGATGGCGATCTCGGCCCGCTCCTCCAGGGTCCACCAGTGCTCGCGATGGATACGGAGCGCGGCCCCCGTCGCACCTCCCGCCACGGCCGAGAAGAGGGCGGCGGCTCCCGCGACCGCACCGCCCCGAAATCCTCCGACCGTCATGAAGGTTCCCAGGAAGAACGCCGCCACGATGCCGGTTGCGGCCAGCGGCTGCTTTCCCCTGAGGGTGACCGAGAACAGCACGAGCACCGCCATCATCCACACCGACAGGGGGTCGTCACCCACCGCTGTGACGGCGAAGGACGCCGCACTCGTCACGACCAGTCCTGCCCACGGCTTCCACCAAGAGAGGGCGACGCCGCCGCCGGCGAGAAGTACCGAGAGGGCCGTCGGCCAGTCCGCCCCCCTCACGGTCGCGGCCACGATCTGCCCGCTGAACACCAGCGCGGCCACCGCATAGGCGACCCGGTGCAGCACCTCGGGGTGGCGCACCCACAGCGGTGCCGCGGGCCCGTCCTGACTGTTGTGCACCTTGACCATGAGCCGATTCTCGTTCGCGTGTGCGGCGGCCGTGTACTTCGAACGAAGTACACGACCGAGCTGCTTCGGTCGCCGGAGACGGCACAACCCATTCCGTCGAAGCCAATGGCCAAAGTACTTCGTTCGAAGTACGCGGCCCCTGCCGAGGCCGCTGAAACTCCTCATCGAGGCGACCGTCTCACACCGTCACGATCACAACGGGACACCCGATGACTCAGCCCACCGTAACTTCGACCACCTCGACCACTTCGGCCACGGCCACGACGGCGTCCTCCGGGCTCCGAACGCTCCACCAGATCCGAATCGCCTTCTCCCTGATCTGGGTGGCACTCGTCTTCACGACCTCCGCCTCGCTCGTATCGACGGACGAGCCCACAGTCATCGCGGCCGCACTGCTCGTCGTCTACCCCCTGTGGGACGCCATTGCCACGCTCATCGAGCGCCGCCTGGCCAGCACCGGCTCCACGAACAGCGTCAACACCCTCAACATCGGTCTCGGCCTCGCCGCCACCGCCGGGATGATCGTCGCCGTCTTCTCCACCATCGGGACGGCCCTTCTCGTGTTCGGCGTCTGGGCCCTCCTCTCCGGAGCCATCCAGCTCGTCGTGGCGATCCGGCGCCGGCGCACCGTCGGCGCCCAGTGGCCCATGGCCATCAGCGGCGGACAGTCCGTCCTCGCCGGTGCCACCATCGCCGCCACGTCCGCCTCGGCGACGAGCAATCTGTCCACCGTGGCCGGATACTCGGCGTTCGGCGCCTTCTGGTTCCTCGTCTCCGTCATCGCCCTGAGCATCCGCGGCCGACGCGCAAAGCGTTGACCAACCGCTGCAGTCGCGGCCGCGCTCCACACCGGCTGCCGGCAGATCGACACCGCGAGCGCGTACGTCAACGAGAAGCCCGTGTCGATCAGCCTTGTCGATCCATTGCAGTATGTGCAATGACCTTTGCGCATGCTGCGCGGTGCGGGCACGATGACAGCATGACCTCGCCGCTGCCCCCGTCCCGGCCCGAGCCGCTCCCCGCCGCCTCCGTGCTGGACCTCGCCCCCGTCATCCCGGTCGTCGTCATCGAGGACGCCGCCGACGCCGTACCGCTCGCCCGGGCGCTGGTGGCCGGCGGGCTGCCCGCGATCGAGGTGACGTTGCGGACGCCGGTCGCGCTGGAGGCGATCCGGGCGATAGCCGAGGCGGTGCCGGACGCGGTCGTCGGTGCGGGGACCGTGATCACGCCGGAGCAGGTGAAGGAGACCGTGGCCGCCGGGGCGCGCTTCCTGGTCAGCCCGGGCTGGACGGACGTACTGCTGGAGGCGATGCAGGCATCCGGGGTGCCGTTCCTGCCGGGGGTGTCGACCACGTCGGAGGTGGTGGCGCTGCTGGAGCGCGGGGTGCGGGAGATGAAGTTCTTCCCGGCCGAGGCGGCGGGCGGCACGGCGTACCTGAAGTCGCTCGCGGGGCCCTTGCCGCAGGCACGGTTCTGCCCGACGGGCGGGGTCGGCCCCGGGAACGCGCCGGAGTATCTGGGGCTGCCCAACGTCGCCTGTGTGGGCGGCACTTGGATGATCCCGGCGGATGCCGTCGCCGCCGGTGACTGGGGGCGGGTCGAGGCACTGGCACGCGAGGCGGCGGGGCTCAGGCGACACGGATGACGACCTTGCCGAAGGCGGCGCCGGTCGCGTAATAGCGGTAGGCCGCGTGGACGTCGTCGTACGGGAACACGCGGTCCACGACGGGGTGGAGGCCGTGCAGGGCTATGGCGCGGTTCATCTGCTCGAAGTGGGTGCGGCTTCCGACGAACAGGCGGCGCATGGTGATCAGGCTCGACGCGAGCGCGTCGGTCGTGATCTCCAGGGAGGGCCTGCGGGGGCTGTTCGCGGCGACCAGGGCGATGCGGCCGTAGAGCGCACTGGCGCGGACGGACTGTTCGATGGTGTCCGGGCCGCCGGTCTCGACGATCAGGTCCGCGCCGCGTCCTCCGGTCAACTGCCGTACATCGGCGGCCCATTCGGGGCTCTCGACGTAGTTGACGACGTGGTCGGCGCCCAGCGTCTTGAGGCGTTCGGCCTTTGCCGGGCTGGACGTCGTGGCGACGACCTCGGCGCCGAGCAGCTTCGCGAACTGCACCGCGAACAGGGCGAGTGCGCCCGTGCCGAGCGTCAGTACCGTCTCGCCGGGGAGCGGCGGGTCGCCGCCGCCGGTCAGCGCGTTCCAGGCGGTGACGCCGGCGCAGGGCAGGCAGGCGGCCTCCTCCCAGCCGAGGTGGTCGGGGATGCGGACGGCGGCTTCCTGGTCGATCAGCGCGTATTCGGTGAGCATGCCGGGGAGGGTGGCGCCGGGCTGGTCGATCAGGGCGGGGGTGATACGGCCGTCCAGCCAGCGTGGGAAGTACGTCCCCGTCACGCGGTCGCCGACCGAGAAGCGGGTGACCTCCGCGCCGACGGCCACGACCTCGCCCGCGCCGTCGCTCACCGGGATCACGTCGGGGGCGGCCTTGAGGGGGTAACTGCCGTTCAGGATCAGCAGATCGCGCTTGTTGAGGGAGACGGCGTGGATGCGGACGAGGATGTCGTGGGGGCCGGGTTCCGGGGGCTCTGCCGTGTCGCGGGGGACGATGCCTTCGACGGTGCCCGGGGTTTCCAGGTGGTAGGAGCGCATGCCGTCATGCTGGTCGGAGGCGGTACACGGCTCAATTCCCGGCAGGGTATGGGCGACGGCTGAGCCCCGCTGTCGTACCCGTGACGTACAACTGATCCCATGACCACCACCGCCGAACGACCCCCGCCCTTCGCCCGGGAGCTGCTGCGCTGGCGTACCGCCCGCCGGGTGTCTCAGCTGGAGCTCGCCTCGCGGGCGGGGACCACGCAGCGGTATGTGAGCTTCATCGAGCGGGGGCGTTCGGTGCCGGGGCGGGCGGTCGTGATCAGGCTCGCCGAGTCGCTGGGGCTGACGCTTCGGGAGCGCAACGCGCTGCTGCTGGCCGCCGGTTACGCGCCCGCGTTCCCCGAGTCACCGCTGGACGCGGCCGAACTGGGGCCCGTACGGGAGGCGTTGGACAGCATCCTGGAGGGGCATCTGCCGTATCCGGCGGTCGTCGCCGGGCCGCGCGGTGAACTCGTCGCGGCCAACGACGCGTTCGACGTGCTCGCGGAGGGTGCGGACCCGGCGTTGCTGAAGCCGCCGGTCAACGTGCTGCGGCTGGCGCTGCATCCGCGCGGGATGGCGTCGCGGGTGGTGAACCTGGACGCGTGGGGTCGGCACATCATCGAGAACCTGCGCGCGCGAGCCCTGCGCAGTCCCGACCCGCGGCTTGAGGAGGTGGCGGAGGAGCTGGCCGGGTACGTGCCGCCGTTGGGCGAACCCGGGGACGACTATCTCGGCTTCGCCGTGCCGCTGCGACTGCGGTGCGCGGAGGGCGAGTTGCGGCTGCTGACCACGCTCACGTCCTTCGCCACCGCCGTCGACGTGACGCTGGCCGAGCTGCACCTGGAGGCGTTCTTGCCGGCGGATGCGGAGACGGCCGAGATACTCCGCAGGCGTGCCGGCCAGCGCAGATGATCAGCGCGCCGGTGATCAGCGCAGGTGAGAGGTGTCGTTGAAGAGCCGTACGCTCGCGTTGCCGTCGGCGTAGTACGCCACCGCCGAGAGGGAGGCCGCGGAGAGTTCCATGCGGAACAGGGACTGGAGCGGGGCGCCCAGGGCGAGTTGGACGAACGTCTTGATCGGGGTGACGTGGGAGACGAGCAGGACGGTGCGGCCCGCGTAGGCCGCCGCCAGCTTGTCGCGGGCCGCCGCGATACGGGTCGCGGTCGCCGCGAAGCTCTCGCCGCCGCCCGAGGGTTGGGCCTCGGGGTCGGACAGCCAGGTGGTGAGGTCGTCCGGGTAGCGCTCGCGGACCTCGGCGAAGGTCAGGCCCTCCCAGGCGCCGAAGTCCGTCTCCCGGATCTCCTCGTCGATGCTCACCTCCAGGCCGAGGTGCGCGGCGACGATGGCGGCGGTCTCGCGGGTGCGGGTGAGGGGCGAGGCGACGATCGCCTGAATGGTGCCGCGCCGGGCCAGTGCCGCTCCGACCCGCTCGGCCTGGTCCCGTCCGATGTCGGAGAGGGAGGGGTTGGTGCCGCCGCTGCCGGAGAACCGTTTCTGGGGCGTCAGCGGGGTCTCACCGTGCCGCAGGAGTACGAAGGTTGCGGGTGCGCCCATGTCGGCGGGGGCCCAGCCGGGGCTGGCGACCGTCGTGGCGGCCCGCACATCGGCGTCTGCCTTCGCGGCCGGACCGCTCGCTGCCTCGGCCTTCGCCGCGGCCGGACCGCTCGCTTCCCCGGCCTTCGCCGCGGCCGCGTCGCCCGCTTCCCGCCCCTGCGTCAGCGCCTCGCGGGCCTTCGCCGCGCCCGCAGCCGCGTCGCCGGGCGGGCCCGACGGCTCGGGTGCGGCAGTGGCCGCGGACCGGGCGGCGGACGCCTCGATCTCCGCCGTGGATGCCGCGGGGTCCCACTGCTCGCCCCGCTTGCCCGCGTCCATCGCCTCGTTGGCCAGCCGGTCCGCGTGCTTGTTCTGCTCGCGCGGGATCCACTCGTAGGTCACCCGGTCCGGCGGGAAGATCCGGGACGCCACCATCGCCAGCGGCTTCATGTCGGGGTGCTTGATCTTCCAGCGGCCCGACATCTGCTCGACGACGAGCTTGGAGTCCATGCGGACGTGGACCGACGCGGAGGGGTCGAGCTGGTGCGCCGCGCGCAGGCCCGCGAGCAGCCCGCGGTACTCGGCGACGTTGTTGGTGGCGACGCCGATGTACTCGGCGGCCTCCACCAGGGTCTCCCCCGTCGTCGCGTCCAGTACGACCGCTCCGTAGCCCGCGGGCCCGGGGTTGCCCCGTGACCCGCCGTCCGCCTCGACGATGAACTCCCGCACGACCAAAGCCCCTTACGTCTTTCGAAGGCCTCTTACAGACCGGATTACAGACCGGACTCGGCCGTACGCACCAGGATGCGGCGGCAGTTCTCGCAGCGCACCACCGTGTCGGGGGCGGCCGCGCGGACGTCGTTGAAGTCGGTGATGGACAGCTCCTGGCGGCAGCCCTGGCAGGTGCGCTGGTACAGCTTGGCCGCGCCGATGCCGCCCTGCTGCTCGCGCAGCTTGTCGTAGAGCTTGAGGAGGTCCGCGGGGATCGTGGCGGAGATGACCTCGCGCTCCTTGGTCACCGTGGCGACCTCGCCGTCGATCTCCTCGAACGCGGCGTCGCGGCGCGCGGTCGCGTCGTCGATCTTCGACTGGACGGAGGAGACCCGCTCGGTCAGCTCGCGCACCCGCTCCTGCACGGACTCGATGCGCTCCATGACCTCCAGGACGATGTCCTCGAGGTCGCCCTGCCGCTTGGCGAGGGAGGCGATCTCGCGCTGCAGGTTCTCCAGGTCCTTGGGGGAGGTCACGGCACCGGAGTCCAGGCGCTGCTGGTCGCGGGCGGCGCGCTGGCGCACCTGGTCCACGTCCTGCTCGGCCTTGGTCTGCTCGCGGGTGGTGTCGCTCTCCTCGGTCTGCGCGGCCACCAGCAGGTCGCGCAGCTGGGTGAGGTCCTTGGTCAGCGACTCGATCTCGGCGTGCTCGGGCAGCGACCTCCGCTTGTGCGCGAGCTGCTGCAGGCGTACGTCGAGGTCCTGGACGTCGAGGAGTCGGATCTGGTCGGCGGGCGCGGCGTTCAGTTGGGGGCTCCCAGTGGGTCAGAAGTGGCAGTGGACGCCGCGTGGGCGGTCCAGGGGTCGGTGACCGTCTTGGAGACGTGGACCCTCAGGCCCCATCCCCTGCGGTCGGAGATCTCGTCGAGCTGGGTGGCGGCCAGCTCGCACCAGGGCCACTCGGTGGCCCAGTGCGCCGCGTCGAGCAGCGCGAGGGGGCTTTGGGCCACCGCCTCGGAGGCGGGGTGGTGGCGCAGGTCCGCGGTGAGGAAGGCGTCCACACCGGCGGCCCGTACGACGTCGAAGAGGCTGTCGCCGGAGCCGCCGCTGACGGCGACGGTGCGGACGGTCGCCTCGGGGTCGCCGGCGACGCGGATGCCCTGCGCGGTGGCGGGCAGCCGCTCGGCGGCGCGGGCGGCGAGCTCGCGGACGGTCAGCGGGTGGTCGAGCTCGCAGATGCGGCCCAGGCCCCGGCGGCCTTCCGGGTCGGTGGGGTCGGGCACGAGGGGTCGTACGACGCGGAGGTCCAGCGCGCCGGCCAGCGCGTCGCTGACACCGGGGTCGGCGGTGTCCGCGTTCGTGTGGGCCACGTGCAGCGCCACGTCGTTCTTGATGAGGGTGTGCACGACGCGGCCCTTGAAGTGGCTCGCCGCGACCGTCGTCGTACCGCGAAGGTAGAGGGGGTGGTGGGTGACCAGCAGGTCGGCGCCGAGCTTCACCGCCTCGTCGACGATCTCCTGCACCGGGTCGACCGCGAACAGGACCCGGGAGACCGCCTGGTCGGGGTCGCCCACGACGGTACCGACCGCGTCCCAGGACTCGGCCCGCTCGGCGGGCCACAGGTTCTCCAGCGCGGCGATTACTTCAGACAGACGGGGCACGGACAAAAGGCTACCTGCCTGTTCTGTCGTGCTGAACCGGTGCCGGAAACAAGGGTCCGGGGCCGAACCTCCTCACCACACCCGTCCCCACCCCCTCACCACACCCGTCCCCGCCGCCTCAGCACACCCGTCCCCGTTTCCTCAGGCGAATCGTTCCGCGGCCACCCTTATGTGTGAAGCGGATGCATCGGGGTCCCACGTCTGTGCGTGCGAAAACTAGTTTCGTCGCCGGAGGTGACCAGACGATGACGGCCTGTGTGATCGAGCCTGCGGCGGGTCATGAGGACGGGGCCGCCCCGGCGGGCTGCACGATCACCGTGGACGGCGCCTACGCCGCCCGCCTCACGCTGGACGGCGACTGCCTCTTCCCGGAGCGCTGGACACTGGACGGCCCCGAGCCGTACGCCGTGCCGCTGCCCGGCAACCAGCCCGAGGAGCCCGGCACCGAGGTGCAGCCGATGGGCGACGGGCGGGTCCTCATCCGCCGGCCCTCGGAGGGGCGGCACGTCTTCTCCCTGCTGTATCCGACCGGGCCCGGCACCGGCGAGCTGCTGATCGGCGCGGTCGAGTGCCCGGACGAGGACACCCGGCTGTGGCTGCTGCCGCCGGCGCCGGGCGGCGAGAAGGCGTACGCCCTCGCCGTGGGCCGCCGCTCCAGCACCGTGTGGCTGGTGGCGGGCGGCGCGTTCGGGCCCGAGCACCTCGCGGAGATCCCCGGGCGCTGCTCGGGCGGGGTGTGGCTGGACCATGCGGGGCGGATGCTGGCGCTGGACCGGGAGGTCGGGGGCCGGACCAAGGCGATCGTGGTCGACCTGGAGCGCGGCGGCGAGGTCTCGCCCCTGCTGCAGATCGCCGACTCCAGCGACGACCGGCTGCTGCTCGCCGACCCCGACAGCGGGCTGCTGCTGATCCGCTCGGACGCGCCGTCGCCGGGCGAGGAGCGGCTGGGCTGGGGCGTGCTGGGCAGCACGCTGCCGGTGCGCTTTCCGGAGTGTCTGCGGCTGCCCGAGTGCGGGGTCACTCCGTTCGCCATCCAGCCGGGGCAGGTGCTGGTGCCGGAGGGCTGCGGGGTGGGGCTGCGCATCGACGGGCCCGTCGGCAGCTGGGTCGGACTGTGGCGGCCCGACCGGCGCCAGATGCATCATCTCCCGGCGCCCGAGGGGTGGTTGACCGGCGCCGGGCTGTGGACCAGGGACGGGGTGCTCCAACTGCCCTACGCCACGGCCGAGGTGCCGTGCGGCGTGGCGCGGGTGGTGGCGCCCTCGGGGGAGACGGGGGATCCGGGGGGATCGGGGGAATCGGGGGGCACGGGCCCGGAGGATCCGATCCGGGATACGGACGCCCAGGCGGCACCGGGGAGTTGGCCCCCGGCGCCGGGCGAACCGTCGGAATCGGATCCTCCAGGGCCTGCTGCACTGCGTCCGGTGCCGTTGCAGCAGGCGCCGTTGGGACGTCTTGTAACGAAGTAGTGCCGATGGGCGTGGGCGGCTGGATTCGAACAGAGGGTGGCCGGTTAAACTCGCCCGGCTGTTTGAAAGATCGTGTTGACGGGGTGAATTTTTCCGATGAGCGAGGCAAGCACCATGCAGCCGCTGTCCGCCGAGACCCGGGAGGACGCCGGCCACGGCCGGCACCGGGGCCCGGTGGCGGCCCAGGACGGCGACTCGGCCCCTCGCGGCCGGCACCGCAAGCCGGCCGAGGACGCCGAGGCTGCCCGACGGTAGGCACAAGGGAGAGGCCCGCACATCGACCGGTGTGCGGGCCTCTTTTGTGTCCGGCGGCGTTTCCTTGTGTCTAGCGGCGCTTGAGTGCGAGCACCTCCGCCGCCGCGAACGTCTCCCCGTCCGGGCGTTCCGCATAGTGCGGAGTCAGTACGGCGTCCAGCTCGTCGTAGGTGAAGGTGTCCTGCTTGCTGTCGAACTTGGCCTGCACGCGCGGGCGTTCGATCACCGCGACCATGCCGCCGTGCACGACGAGCAGCTGCCCGTTGACGCGGGCCGCGGCGGGTGAGGCCAAGTAGCCGACGAGCGGGGCGACGTGCTCGGGGGCGAGCGGGTCGAGGCCGTCGGCCGGCTGCTCGAAACCGGCGAAGACGTCCGCGGTCATCCGGGTGCGGGCGCGCGGGCAGATGGCGTTGGCGGTGACGCCGTACTTGGCGAGAGCGAGGGCGGTGGAGGTGGTCAGGCCGACGATTCCGCCTTTGGCCGCCGCGTAGTTGGGCTGGCCTGCGGAGCCGGCGAGGAAGGCCTCGGACGAGGTGTTCACGATGCGGCCGTACACCGCGCCGCCCGCCGCCTTGGACCGCTCGCGCCAGTGCGCGGCCGCGAAGTGGGTCGTGTTGAAGTGGCCCTTGAGGTGGACCCGGATCACCGAGTCCCACTCGCCCTCGGTCATCGAGAAGACCATGCGGTCGCGCAGGATGCCCGCGTTGTTGACCAGGATGTCCAGCTTGCCGAACTCGGCGATCGCCAACTGGACCAGCTGTTGGGCCTGTTGGAAGTCGGCGACGTCCCCGGTGTGCGCGAGCGCCTGGCCGCCCGCGGCCCGGATCTCGGCGGCGACCTGTTCGGCGGGGCCCGCCGAGGCATCCCCGGAGCCGTCCCGGCCGGGCTGGCCGAAGTCGTTGACGACGACGGCCGCGCCCAGCCGGGCGAGTTCGAGCGCCTCGGCCCGGCCCAGACCGCGGCCGGCACCGGTGACGACGGCCGACAGTCCTTCGAGTGGCAACGACATCAAGTTCCCTTCCGGAGAACGAGGGTTCAGATTCCCTTCCGAAGAACGCGGGGTCAGATCTCGATGCACGTACGAAGCGCCGCGCCGGTCCGCATCTGGTCCAGCGCCTCGTTGATCTCGCTCAGCGGCACCCGGTGGGTGATCAGGCCCTCCAGGTCGACGCGGCCCGCCCGCCACAGGGCGATGGTGCGCTCGTAGGAGCGCAGGACGTCGCCGCCGCCGTACATCGACGGCAGGATCCGCTTCTCGTCGAAGAACAGCTCGAACATGTTCAGCTGCAGGAAGTCGTCCATGGCGCCCGCGCCGACGACGACGAGGGTGCCGCCGCGCCGGGTGTTCTCGTAGGCGGTGCGGGCGGTGGCCGACTTGCCGACGACCTCGAAGACGTAGTCGAAGCCCTCGCCGCCGGTGACGTTCTGTTTCGCGTCGGCCAGCTCGTCCGGTGACACCGCCTTCGTGGCACCGAACTTGAGGGCGGACTCGCGGCGCGAGGCGACCGGGTCGACGGCGACGATCTCGGCGGCGCCCTTGAGCCGAGCCCCCTGGATCGCCGAGATGCCGACGCCCCCGCAGCCGATGACGGCGACCGACGAACCGGCCTCCACATCGGCGGTGTTGAGGGCGGCGCCCAGGCCGGTGGTCACCCCGCAGCCGATCAGCGCGGCGATGTCGAAGGGCACGTCGTCGGGGATCGGCACCGCGCAGCCCGCGTCGACGACGACCTCCTCGGCGAAGGTGCCGGTGCCCGCGAAGCCGAAGAGGTCCCCGCCGGGGCGGCGGAAGTTGGGAGTGCCGGCGTTCATGAACCCGGCCAGGCACAGCTCGGTCTGCCCGCGCTTGCAGGCGGGACAGACGCCGCAGGCCGGCAGCCAGCAGACCACCACCCGGTCGCCGGGCTTCAAGTGGCTTACGCCCTCGCCGACTTCGAGGATCTCGCCCGCGCCCTCGTGCCCGGGCACGAACGGTGCCGGCTGGGGCAGCACCCCGCTCATCGCGGACAGGTCCGAGTGGCACAGCCCGGTGGCCCGCACCCGGATCCTCACCTTGCCGGGCCCGAAGCCCACCGCCTCGACGTCGTCGAGGACCTCGAGCTTGTCCTGGCCGATCTCGTGCAGTACGGCTGCGCGCATGGTGCGGCTCCCCTCAACAACGGCGGTATGGCTCAGGAGTGTTCGACGATCGTGTCGGCGAGGACGGGCGCGTCGTCCCGCTCGACGGCGCTGACCGCGACCCTGGTGGAGTCCTCGGCCTGCCACATACGGATGCGCAGGGTCTCGCCGGGATACACGACCCCGGCGAAGCGGGTGGCGTACGAGCGCACCCGGGTCACGTCGCCGCCGAGCAGCGTGTCGACGACCGCCTTCAGCGTCATGCCGTAGGTGCACAGCCCGTGCAGGATGGGCCGTTCGAAGCCGGCGGTCTTGGCGAAGTCGGGGTCGGCGTGCAGCGGGTTCCAGTCGCCGGACAGGCGGTAGAGCAGGGCCTGGTCCTCGCGGATCGGGCGCTCGACGGTGCGGTCGGGCTCACCGGCCGGCGGGTCCAGGCGGGTCGACGGTCCGCGGTCGCCGCCCCAGCCGCCCTCTCCCCGTACGAAGATCTGGGCGTCGTTGGTCCACAGCGGGCCGTCGGCGTCGGCGACCTCCGTGCGCATCACCAGGACGGCCGCCTTGCCCTTGTCGTAGACGGCGGCGATGCGGCCGGTGGCGGTCGCGGTGCCCTCGGCGGGGATCGGGCGGTGGAGGGTCAGGCTCTGGCCGCCGTGCAGGACCTTGGCGAGGTCGACGTCGACGCCCGGCATGGACAGGCCGCTGATCACCCCGGGCGATCCGTTGCCCGCGACGGTGGCGAAGCTCGGCAGGACGTGCAGCCGGGACTCCAGGGTGTAGCGCAGCTCGTCGGGGTCGGTCGCCGGGATCCCGGCACCGATGCCGAGGTGGTAGAGCTGGACGTCCTTGCGGTCCCAGGTGATCTCACCGGAACGAGGTTCGGCGGCAAGGGCCACGGCTTCGTCGATGGGCATACGGCTCCTGGTGGCTCAGCTGGCTCAAGACCTCGGCGCGGCCGTCCGCACCGTCGGCCGCGACCGAGGTCGTCACGAGTGCCGATCTAGAACGCGTTCCAGTCCGGCGCCCTCTGTATAGCCCAGCGCTCCGCACTTGTGAAGGCTCCTGACACTGTGTCAGTTCAGGGTGCGAGGGGTCGGTCGGCTCGGCGGATGCCGGGCCACCCGTGACATTTGTCCTGCCCGAGTCCGTACATGCGCATCTGCCGCACGCAGGCCCCTCGTTCGTAGCGTGGTAGGCATGACACAGGTCGTAGGCATGACACAGACGGAATGCGCCGCCGTGTCCTTCACGGGGGCGGTCAAGACCTTCGGCACCGTACGGGCCGTCGACGGCGTCGACCTGGCCATCGCGCCCGGCGAGACGCTCGCCCTCCTGGGCCGCAACGGCGCCGGCAAATCCACCACGATCTCCCTGCTGCTCGGCCTCAACGAGCCCGACGCGGGCACCGTCGAGCTCTTCGGCGCTCCCCCGCAGGTCTCGGTGCGCGCCGGGCGGGTCGGCGCCATGCTGCAGGAGGGGCGGGCGGTGCCCCGCGTCACCGTGCGGGAACTGGTGACGTTCGTGGCCCGCCGCTACCCGGCCCCGATGCCCGTCGCACGGGCCCTGCGGCTGGCCGGGATCACCGAGCTGGCGGAGCGGCGCGTGGACCGGCTCTCCGGCGGCCAGACACAGCGCGTGCGCTTCGCCGTCGCGCTCGCCGGGAACCCCTCGCTGATCGTGCTGGACGAGCCCACCGCCGCCCTGGACGTGGAGGCCCGGCACGCGTTCTGGGCGTCGATGCGCTCCTACGCCCGCCTCGGCCACACCGTGCTCTTCTCCACCCACCACCTGGAGGAGGCGGACGCCCACGCCGACCGCATCCTCGTCATCGACCGCGGCCGGATCGTCGCGGACGGCACCGGCGAGCAGCTCAAGCGGTCGGTGGGCGGCAGCATGGTCGCCGTCGACCTCGCGGGCCGGAGCACCAAGGGCCTGGAACTGCTGCCCGGTGTGCGGGCGGTGGAGGTGCGCGGGGACAGGGCCCGGTTGCGCACCGACGACCCGGACGCGACGGTGGTGGCGCTGGCAGGGCTGGGGGCGATCCGCGGCCTGGAGGTCGCGCCGGCCTCGCTGGACGACGCGTTCCTGGCCCTGACCGCGCGCGAGAGGGAGGCGGCGTGATGCTGGACTACCTGCGGCTCGAGGTGCGCCGGACGCTGCGCGACGCGGGCTTTGTGATCGGCGGGATCGCGATGCCGGTGCTGATGTATCTGCTGTTCACCAACCTCGGTGCCAACGACGGCAGTTGGAAGACCGGGTCGATGGTCGGGATGGCCGGGTACGGGGCGGTCGGCTGCGCCCTGAACACCGGCGGCGGGGTCGCCGAGGACCGGGCGATCGGCTGGCTGCGGCAGTTGCGGGTGACCCCGATGACCCCACGCCAGGTCGTCGTCGGCCGCACCCTGACCGGCTCGGTGACCGTGCTGCCGGCCATCGTCGCGGTCCTCTTGGCTGGCGGCCTGGTCAACGGCGTACGGCTGGCCGCCTGGCAGTGGGCGGCGATCGCACTGCTGCTGTGGCTGGGCTCGGTGCCCTTCACCCTGCTCGGCCTGGGCAACGGCTACCGGCTGACCGGGCAGACCACCGGCGTGACGAACATGGCCTGCAACCTGGGCCTGGCCGTCCTGGGCGGCCTGTGGTTTCCCATCACCCTCTTCCCGGGCTGGCTGAGCACCCTGTCCGCCTACACGCCCACCTACCGATTCGCCCAGCTCGGCACCTCGGTCGCGGGCGGCCACGCCCCCGCTTTCGGCACGATCGCGGTGCTCACCCTCTGGTTGCTGGCCTTCGGTTCGTACGCTGTGCTGTCCTACCGACGGTCCGGACGGACCGTCTGAACGGGGGATGAGGGACATGTCCTGGACACGAGGGATCGCCTGCCAGGTGGACGAGCTGCGGGCCGCACGAGCCCGGTGGAAGGCGGACATGCAGCGCTTCAAGGAGCAGGAAAAGGCCGCCCGCAGGACCGGCCAGCTCCCCGAGCATCCGGGCCCGCCGCCCACCGGCCTCACCCTGCTGCCCTGGCTGCTGCTGGGAATGGGGTCCATCTCCAACCTGCTCCAGGGCGAGACCCCCAACCCCCTGGTCGGCGGCATGGGCCTGCTGGCCTTCAACTCGCTCTACATCTATGTGGCGTTCCGCGCGTTCAGGAAGCAGACCCGGGAGGCGACCTCGACGCGGGTGGCCCTGGTGCTGATGGGCGTGGTGACCTGCGCTCTGGCCCTCGGGTACGGCGGCAACTGGCTGCTGTTCTTCCCCCTGCTCGGGCTCGCGACGGGTGCGGCGCTGCGGATGCCGCACCTGCGCTGGGCCGGCGCGGTCCTGACCGTGCTCTCCGGTGCGGTCTGCGTCTACCGCGACGGCTGGGGTGGACTCGACACCGCGTACGCCACCTGGATCTCCACGATGGTGACAGCGGCGATCATGTCGCTCTCCGAGGCGGTGCGCGAACTGCGCGCGGCCCGCGAGGAGTTGGCGCGCCGCGCGGTCGAGGAGGAGCGGCTGCGCTTCTCCCGCGACCTGCACGACCTGCTCGGTCACACCATGTCGGTGATCGTGGTGAAGTCGGAGGCAGCCCGGCGGCTGGCCCCGCGGAACCTGGACGCGGCCCTGGCCCAGATCACCGACATCGAGTCCGTCGGCCGCCAGGCGCTCACGGAGATCCGCGAGGCCGTGACCGGCTACCGCGAGGGCAGCCTCGCCACCGAACTGGACCGCGCCCGCTCCGCCCTGTCGGCGGCCGGCGTCGAGCCGACGGTGTCCCGCTCGGGCTCGCCCCTGCCGCCGCAGACCGAAGCGCTGCTCGGCTGGGTGGTGCGCGAGGCGGTCACGAACGTCGTGCGGCACTCCGGGGCGACCCGCTGCGAGATCACCGTGAACAGCACGGCCGAGCAGGTGCGCCTGACGATCGCCGACGACGGGGACGGCGAGGGCGCGTCGGGCGCACCGATCGTGCCGGGCATCGGCGGCACCGGCCTCAAGGGCCTGACCGAACGCCTCGCGGCGGCCGGCGGCTCCCTCGAGGCCGGCCGGTCGCCGCGAGGCGGTTTCACGGTCACCGCCGAACTCCCGGTGGAGTCCGGCGGTGTGTCCGAGGATGCCGCGGTGGTTACGGCGCCCAGGGCTGGCTGACGACCCAGCTCACGTCGTCCGTCCAGGACGTGGAGCTGTCCCAGGTGTTGGAGCCGCCGTTGCTCGCTATGTAGACGTTGTGGTTGTAGTGGCGGATGAACTTGGTCGGGTAGTTGTACGACGCGAACGAGGTTCCGGTGCCGCTCTTGCCGGTCGTCGGGCAGAACGTCGCGTCGGATCTGAACTGCGCACTGCCGTCCATGGGTTGGCGCAGCAGCTGGTAGTTGTAGTGCCGCAGGAAGTCACCGGGATAGTTGCGCGACTCGAAGGAGACGCAGGAGCTGCTGGCCAGGCCCCGGCGGACGATCCAGGTGGCGTCGTTCTTGTCGAGCGCCGAACTGCTCGAGGTAATCGAGGAGATGACCGCCGCGTTGTTCTGGTGGCGGATGTAGTCGCCGGTGCAGCACGAGGTCGTCGCCTTCAGTGAGATCTCCGAGCCCGGGGTCAGCGAACCGGTGGAGCCGGTCGAGCCGCCGTAGCCGACGGAGACGATGTTGGACTGCACCGCGTCGTCGGCGGCGTCCGTCGGGATGCCCGAGGTCATGACGCCCTCGAAGAAGGACCCGATGGAGCCGTTGCTGTTGTCGCCGCCGGTGCCCAGGACGATCGCGCCCTCCTGGTGCATGGGCGAGTAGCCGCTGGTGGTGGGTTCACCGCCGGAATAGGTCGTGGTGAGTGAGCCGGATTGCGCATTGCCGTATTTCAGCGCGAAATGGTTCTGGCCGTTGTTCTTGAGCAGTGCGGTCACGAACGGCAGGGGTCCGGTGCCGGTGTTGGACGTGTTCTTGCTGTAGCCGGCGTCCGACTGGAACAGGCCGTTCTCCAAGTCGGCCTGCACCCACGGGCCCTGGCCGTAGCACGGCGAGAACCAGCACTCGGTGCCGAAGTTGATCGCGTCCATGTGGCCGTTGCCGGTGTCCTTGTTGTTCGTCTCGGCATTGCCGTAGTCGAAGCAGCAGCGGCCGTTGACATGGGTGCCGGAGGTCACCATGTACATCCCCTCGGCCTGCCCGTTGACGGCGACGCCCGAGGTGGAGTTGTCCCGGTAGCCCATGCCGGCGGAGATCTCCAGGCCGTAGACCTGGTGCCCGCCGACGGTCACCGGCAGGGCGTCGGCCGGTGACCCGACGTCGGCCGCGCCCGCGCCGCCCGCGCCCTCGATGGTGAGGTCGTTGTGACGCGAGGACTGGTCGTAGATCTTGGTGATGATGCAGGTGGTCCCGGAGCAGAAGGAGTCCTGGGCCGCGGCGTTGGCGTAACCGCCGGCGGCCAGCACCCCGATGTTGGCGGTGGCGCTGTCGGAGGCGCGCTGCACCTGGTACAGCGAGCCGTTGTACGAGGAGTAGAGCGCCCGGACCAGGCTGTGCGCGGCGACGCAGGGGGTGCCGGCGGCGCCGTAGATGTCACAGGGCAGCGAACTCGCGGCGGCGGCCTGCGGGGCGCCGACGCTTATGAGCAGTGCGGCGACGGTCGCGAATGCCGCGAGCAGGGAGAGCACGGCCTTTCTCAGTCGTCGGGGACAGGTGTGTGGGGGGCGTGATCGTGAGAACACGGTGCACCTCTTGGATTCCTCGTAGGGCGTGCGGGTGCCGTTGCTGGGGGAGCGGTGCCATGCACCCGTTGGTCGATATACCGGACACTGTTCGATCGAAATACCGAACCCATTCTGTGCTCGAAATACCGAACCTTTGGGGAAATGCAGAGGCGATTGTTTTCTTGCCGATCTGGACCGTCAACCCCCGCGGGACCGAACAATAGAGAGTCTTTAATTGGCAATGGGGAGTCTTTAGTTGGCTACGCTTGGGCCGTGAACGAGATGCCGCGGGACCACCGGCCCGCCAAGTCCGTCCGGGTCCTGCTCGCCGAGGACCAGGGAATGATGCGGGGCGCCCTCGCCCTGCTGCTCGGCATGGAGGAGGATCTGGTGGTCGTCGCGCAGGTCGCGGCGGGTGACGCGATCGTGGACGCCGCGCTGAACCACCGCCCGGACGTGGCCCTGCTGGACATCGAACTGCCGGGCATGAGCGGCCTGGACGCGGCGGCCGAACTGCGCGACCAGGTGCCCGACTGCCGGGTGCTGATCCTGACCACCTTCGGGCGGCCCGGCTATCTGCGCCGGGCCATGGAGGCCGGAGCCGCCGGCTTCCTCGTGAAGGACGGCCCCGTCGAGGAGTTGGCCGCCGCGATCCGCCGCGTGCTCACCGGCGAGACCGTCATCGACCCCGCGCTCGCCGCCGCCGCGCTCAGCGCCGGGCCGAGCCCGCTGACCGCCCGCGAGTGCGACGTCCTCAAGGCGTCCGTGGACGGCGCGACCGTCGCCGACATCGCCGCCAAGCTGCACCTGTCGGAGTCGACGGTCCGCAACTACCTCTCCTCCGCCATCGGCAAGACCGGCACCCGCAACCGCATGGAGGCGATGCGGGAGGCCCGTCAACAGGGGTGGCTGTAGGACCGTCCGCTCCTCCGGTCGCCTACTTCGTCACCTCCACCGACTTGTACGAGGTGTCCTTCGGCGCAAGGCAGACGAACCAGTTGACCGGGCTGCCGGCGGCCTGGCGGATGTTCTCATCGCCCATGTTGATGGAGCCGGGGTCGCTCGTGGGCCGGACGACCGTGCTCGTACCGTCCTTCCACCTACAGGTGACCTCACGCGCCGTCTTCGCCACCTGGCCGATGACCAGACGCTGAGGTCCGTCGTTGCCCGTCAGCGGGAAAGCGCCGGCCTCGTAATCCTTGCCCGCCATGGCGCCCCAGTGCTTGACCGTGTCGAACATGACCGTCTTCGGCCGGCTGGCGTCCCCGTAGAGGCGGGTGACGAAGAACGAGGTCTTGCCGAGCAGATCGGATGCGTGGGATGCGTCGGCCGGCGACAGCCCGTACAGCGCCATGGCCGCGAACTGGGCCTCGGCCTCCGCCTTGTTGCGCGGGGCGTCCCACACCTGGATGTCGACCTCCCACTGCTTGCCGTGGTCCATGCCGATGGCGAGCGGACTGGTCTGGGGCTCGTCCACGTGGCGCTGCTCCTTGGGCGCCGGCGGCTGAGTCGCCACCCGTGACGGGCTGTTCCCGTCCCCGTGCATCAGGCCCGCCGCCGCCAGCGTCCCCGTCGACCCGGCGATCACCAGCGCCGCCGCCGAGGCCACCGCCCAGCGCCGCGCCCTGCGCCGCCGTCCGCCCCGGATCACGGCCTGCGTGGGGGCTATACCGATCTCGACCCCGTCCGCGGCGTCGGCGAGCAGGAGGGCGATGTCGCTGTCCGTCATGTGCTGGTTCATCTCCCGGTCCGCACCCATCACTTACGCCCTCCCCCAGTCGCCACCATGTCCGCCAGTCCCGGTATGGCACGCAGTTTCGCGATCCCCTTGGCCGCGTTGCTCTTCACGGCGCCGACGGAACAGCCCATCGCCTCCGCCGTCTGTGTCTCCGTCAGGTCCTCCCAGTACCGCAGCACCACCGCCTCCCGCTGCCGCACGGGCAGTTGGGCGAGCGCCTTCAGCAAGACGCCCCGGTCCTCGGCCTGGGCAATGCGGTCACCGGTGTCGGCGACCTCGCGCACCAGGCCGGAATCGTCCTTCGGCGCCAGGAACTCCCGTAGCCGCCTACGGTGTTTGCGCGCATGCGCGTTGATCATCACGCGCCGCACATACGCCTCCGGGTCGTCCGCCGAGCCGACCCTGCGCCAGGCGACGTAGACCTGCTCGAGAGTCGACTGGACGAGGTCCTCCGCGGCGTGCTGCTCCCCCGTGAGGAGAAATGCCGTCCGCATCAGCCGCGGCCAGCGGCCGATGACAAAGCCCTGGAACTCCGTGTCCCGGGCTTCCTTGCGATCCCCCATGGGCACCTCCTTGATGTCTAAAGGAGTCCACGGGCCGCTCGGACCGTTGCCTCTCCCGTACGAGAATTTTCCCCCCGCCTCACCGGTCGCAGGCGCCGACGTCCACGCCCGGATCGGCGGGATGGCACCTCAGCCAAGCGACGGCCGCCGGCCGCGTACGGCGAAAAGGGGACGGGGCGGGGGGGTGTCCGCCCGCAGCGGCCGGCGTCACCACACAGCGCATCCCCAACCACCAGCGCCGCCGGACCGAGGACGGACACCCCCCGCCCCGGCCCCGACCCCCAACGCACCGCAAGGCGCTACGCGCACCCCCACCAATGCCACACAGGCCGCCGCAGGCACCCCACCTCAGCCCCCATCCCCACGGCCCACCCGACACCTCACCGCCCGGAGGGCCTCCGCGGCAGCCACACCCCCATCAACACCACCCCGATGAGCAGCACCACCGCCCCCGTCCGGAACACCAGCGCATACCCGTCTGTCAGCGCCCCTGGCTCATCGCTGCCCCCCGACCTCGTCGCCGCGATCGTCGACATCACCGCGAGCCCCAGCGAACCACCCATCGTCCGCGAGGTGTTGACCAGCCCCGACACCAGCCCGGCCTCCCCCGGCGCCGCCCCCGACGCAGCGAGCGCGGCGAGCGGCGTCGCCGTCAGCCCCGCGCCCAGCATCATCAGGATCCCCGGGAACATGATCTCCGTCAGATAGTTCCCCTCCGGCGTCATCAACGACTGCCAGCCGAACCCCACCGCCGCCACGACCGTCCCGAGCACGGCCAGGTTGCGCGCGCCGAGCGTCGGCATGAACCGAGGCGCCGCCTTCGACCCCAGCAGCACCGCCAGCGAACTCGGCACCAGCGCCAGCCCGGCCTCAAGCGGCGTATAGCCCAGCACGTTCTGCGCGTACAGCGTCATGAAGAACCACATGCAGAACATCGCGGACCCGCACAGAAACATCGCCACGTTCGCCGATGACACGGCCCGCACCCGGAACAGCCCCAGCGGCATCAGCGGAACCGCCGTACGCGCCTCGACAACCAGGAAGAGCCCGATCAGCGCGAGCCCGGCGGCCAGCGGCACGACCGTGGCCGCCGCCGTCCAACCCTCCGCCTCCGTCTGCGAGATGCCGTACGCCAGCGTCGCGAGCCCCGCCGTCACCAGCACCGCACCCGGCAGATCGAGCCGCCGCCCGCCCCCGTTGCGGCTCTCCGCCAGCCACCGCACCGACCCGGCCAGCACAACGGCCCCGATCGGCACGTTGATCAGCAGCACCCACCGCCACGACAGCCCGTCCACCAACGCCCCGCCGACGAGCCCGCCCGCGGCTCCCCCACCGGCACCTACCGCGGTCCACGTCGCGATCGCCCGCGCCCGAGCCGCCCCCTCCGGAACCGCCGACGTGAGAATCGTCAGCGTCGACGGCGCGAGCACCGCCGCCCCCAGCCCCTGTACGGCCCGCGCGACCAGCAGCTGGCCGCCCTCCCGCGCGAGCCCGCCGCCCAGCGACGCGAGCGTGAACAGGGCGAGCCCCACCAGAAACATCCGCTTGCGCCCGTACAGATCCCCGGCCCGCCCGCCGAGCAGCATGAACCCGGCGAAGGCGATCGCGTACGCGTTCACGACCCACTGCAGCCCCTGCGCGCTCAGCCCCAGATCGGCCCGCATCGACGGCAGCGCCACATTGACGACGGACACGTCCAGCACGACCAGGAACTGGCCCGCGCAGGCGAGCGCCACCACCAACCACATGGCAGGCGCGGTACGACGGGATGTCCGGGTGACGTCAGCGGCTTCCAGCATGCCTGTCATGTTCTCAACCGGGTTACGCCCCTTGCATCGGGATTTCGCTCGGGGTCCGGCTCGGCCTTTCGCCGCACGCGCCCTCGGCCAAGAGTCCTAGGGCCTGTCGATCACGGGCGGAGCCGGATCAGCACGTTTGCGTCCCGTCCAGCCGCACCGACGCCGAGTCCCCCCTCGGGCAAGGCGCTCGGCACCGCGACGGTCGGCGCCGACGGCGCGTAGTCCGGCACGGTCGACTCCTCGGGCAACCTCTCCGCCACCCTCTACCTCACCCGGGACACCAAGCTCACCGCCAAGTTCACCGGCGACACCCGCTACGCGCCCGCGACGGTCACGAGCACGGCGGGCGCCAGGGTCAAGGTCTCGACCGCCCTCAGCGGCTCCTACAAGACGGCGACGGCCTGGAACCAGACCTACCGCTACTTCCACAAGTCCAAGGACCCCGTCTTCGACACCACGATGACCCCCTACCCCGGCCGTACGTACAAGGTGGAGATCCAGGGCTACTACCAGGGCGCCTGGACCACCACGCACTCCGAATACCTGCTCCTCGGCTCGGCCGGCAAGGACACCCTCGAACTCACCGGCACC
>NZ_JBEYVO010000033.1:0-144429 GCF_040644055.1 Streptomyces sp. NPDC047043 | reverse complement strand
CCTCGTAGCGGAGCTACTAGGGCTTTTGACCGGTGCGGCGAGAGGGCGTGCCGGGCGTCGCGACGCCGCGGAGATCCATCAGAAGGGCCCTAGTCGACGAGGCTGATGTCCAGGCCGGCCACTCGTTCGGGGTCGATGACGATGTCGATGACGGCGATCCGGTCCCCTACGAACGCGAAGGCCAGCGCGCGGTCGAGGTGTTCGCCGAGGTAGACCGCCAGACCGGTGCGACCGTCGACCATCGCGGGCCGCGCCACATGCGCGAAGTGCCTGAAGCTCGCCGCTCCCTTGGCCACCGCCGCGGCCCCCGTGGTCACACCGACCTCGGTACGTGCGACGACGTCCGGGTCGAGCACCTCGACCAGCGCGGCGAAGTCGCCCTCCCGGGCGGCGGCGAGGAAGGCATCGACAACCTCCCGCTGCCGAGCCAGATCGGCATCGTGCACCTCGGCCCCCTGCACCCGCCGCCGCGCCCGGCTGGCCAGCTGCCGCGCCGCCACGGGGCTGCGCCCCACGATGTCCCCGACCTCCTCGTACGGCACCGCGAACAGGTCGTGCAGCACGAACGCCAGCCGCTCCGCGGGCGTCAGCGTCTCGAGTACGACGAGCAGTGCGACGCCCACCGAGTCGGCGAGCACCGCGTCCTGCTCGGGGTCGGCGTCGGCGGAGGCGCCCGCCCCGCGCGCGGTGGTCTCGAACGGCTCCAGCGGCTCCTCCGCGCGCGACTTGCGCGACCGCAGCATGTCCAGGCACACCCGCCCGACGACGGTCGTCAGCCACCCCCCGAGGTTGTCCACCTGCCGGGTGTCGGAACGGCTCAGCCGGAACCACGCCTCCTGCACCGCGTCGTCGGCCTCGGTGGCCGAACCGAGCATTCGGTAGGCGACGGCGCGCAGATGAGATCGATGCGATTCGAATCGCCGGGCAAGAAATTCGTTGTCATTCATCGCCATAGCTCCCCGCACCGAGGTCCGTTGTCAGTTCTCTCGCTGACATGACGGAGGGAAATCGGGAGATGTGACAGAGGACGTTCTACGAATATGGCCGCGTGGCCCGGTGTCAGGACCAGTCCCGGCCCGACCGGCCCCGCTTCGTGTCGGAGCGCTGTTTCTTCTCCCGCAGCCGTCGCTCATTGATCCCGCGCGGAATGCGGGTCGGCCGGCGCGGCTTGGGCGGCGGCGCGGTGGCCTCGGCGAGAAGCGCGGCGAGGCGTACGGCGGCGGTCTCCCGGTTGCGCCACTGGGACCGGTGCTCGGAGGCGCGCACGGCGACGACGCCGTCGACGAGCCGGCCGGCCAGCCGCTCGAGCGCCCGCGCCTTCCAGACCTCGGGCAGCGCCTCGGTCCTGGCCAGGTCGAAGCGCAGCTCCACCTGGGAGTCGCTGGTGTTGACGTGCTGCCCGCCGGGCCCCGACGACCGCGAGAAACGCCACATGAGCTCGGCCTCGGGGAGCGAGACGGAGCCGCGGATGAGGTAGGGACCGGACATGCCCCCCATGGTCGCGCGGCTGACCGGCACACGTCACGCGAATATCGTTCATCCACTGTTCGGTAAAGAAAGTAAAGACAGCTGGAACCTTCGGTACCCCTCTTGGCGTTGGTAGGGGTAGCTGTAGCTTCGTGCCCGTACGACCCGTACCGGCCGCACTGCCGTACGCAAAACGAGGGAAAGGACTCCCAAACCATGGCTGTAAGCCTGTCCAAGGGTGGCAACGTCTCGCTCACCAAGGAGGCTCCGGGCCTGACCGCCGTCACCGTGGGCCTCGGCTGGGACGTCCGCACCACCACCGGCACGGACTTCGACCTCGACGCCTCCGCGATCGCGGTCAACGGTCAGGGCAAGGTCTACTCGGACGCCCACTTCGTCTTCTTCAACAACAAGAACACCCCGGACAACTCGATCGTCCACACCGGCGACAACCGCACGGGCGAGGGCGCGGGCGACGACGAGGCGATCAACGTCAACCTGGCGGCCCTGCCGGCCGACATCGACAAGATCGTCTTCCCGGTCTCCATCTACGACGCGGAGAACCGCTCGCAGAACTTCGGCCAGGTCCGCAACGCCTACATCCGCATCATCAACCAGGCCGGCGGCGCCGAGATCGCCCGCTACGACCTCTCCGAGGACGCGGCCACGGAGACGGCGATGGTCTTCGGCGAGCTCTACCGCAACGGCGCGGAGTGGAAGTTCCGCGCGGTCGGCCAGGGCTACGCCTCGGGCCTGGTGGGCATCGCCCAGGACTTCGGCGTCAACGTCTGACGGACGTCGCACTGTGCGGGAGCCCCTGGCTGCGGTGCGCCGCGGCCGGGGGCTCCGGTGTCACTGCAGCGAGTCGTCGCGAGCCGATTCCCGCCGCTGCTGGTGCTGCTCGTTCCAGAGGTCGGCGAGCTCGCCGAAGGCTCTGTTGAGGCGGCCGAGTTCCCAGAGCAGGTAGACGCCGCCTCCGGCGAACGGGATCCACTGGCCCCATTGGAAGATGAGAACCGGCATGTACAGCAGACCGACCAGGACAAGGAATTTGACCAGGATCTCGGTGTAGGTCTGCTTGCGTTCGACGACAGCATGCTCGTCGCGGCCGTGAGTCCACTGCAGGTGCGATCTCATGACTCCCCCCCTCGGGCTCTGCCTCCCAAGTCTCACTTCGCGCGCAGCCCCGAGCCAGGTTCGCCGGAAGGGTCCGGCACATCTCCATACGATCACCGCGAACGGCGGACTGCGTTCCGGGCAGGCCCGCTACGAGCCCACCGGCCGGTAGTAGCTCAGCACCGCCGCCAGCTCGGCGAACCACTCCGCCAGCTTCGTCCTCGGCCTGGCCTCCACCACGCACTCGTAGAACATGCCGTTCAGGTGGATCACCGCCATCATCAGGGCCTTGCCGTTCGGGCTCGCCTTGAAGTGGGCGCTGCGGATCTGCTGCCAGGGGAACTCCAGGGACTGGCCGTGGATCTCGAAGGCCACCCCCTCCGTGTCGACCACGATCGAGTTGTGGCGGTCGACCGCCATGAACTCCGGTCCGCCGGCCGGTGGTTGGGGTGGCGCCGGGGCGTAGCCGTACTGCGGCGGCGGTGGGCCGAAGCCCGGCGGGGGCGAGGGCTGCCGGCCGTACGCGGGCTGGTTGCCGTACGGCGGTGGCTGGGTGGTCATCGTCCTGTGTCCCCCGAACATGGTTGGTGGCTGCGGATACCGTCCTGCCATGTTCCTCGAACCGCTCTCGCCGGCCGACGGCGCCCTCCCCGGTGAGCTGCTCACCGAACTCACCGCCCTCTACGCCTCCAACCGCGAGTTCCACGCGCTCAGCGGCGACTTCCCCGACCCGGACGACATCCGGCCGGAGCAGGTCGCGACCGCGCTGGCCGATGAGTTGGTGAATCCGGACATCGAGGTGCTCCTCGCCCGCAGCGAGGGCCGGCTCGTCGGGATCGCCGTCACGCTCGCCCACCACCCCGACCCGGCCGACCCGGACCCGTGGATCGGCCTGCTGATGGTGGACGCGCGCGAGCACGGGCGCGGGTACGGGCGCCGCCTGGCCACGCTCGTCGAGGACCGCTTCCGCGCGGCGGGCCGGGACGCCGTACGTCTTGCGGTACTCGAGAACAATCCGAAGGGGCTCGCCTTCTGGACCGCCCTCGGCTACGAGGTGATCGACCACCGCAAGGACCGCCGACTCGGCCGCCCGTGCGCGGTGCTGCGGAAGCCGCTGCCCGCCCCGCCCGCGTGAGCCGCGGCGCGGCGGTGCACTATGCCGGGGTGGAGTGGACGACCTTGGCGGGCACGGGAATCGGGGCGGTGATCGGCGTGGGCTCGACCCTGCTCGCCGACCGGGTGCGATGGCGCCGGGACGCGGCCGAGCGCAACCACCGGGAGCGCAGGGACATTTACGTGACCTGCCTGACCCGGTACCGGCAGGCGTACGAGGCCATGCACACGGCGGCCGTCGCCGACCGGGGCCGGGACACGCTGGACACGGCCGTACGAGAGGCCTTCCGGGCGTCCGGCTGCGACGAGGTCCGGGAGTCGGCCCTGATCTGTGCGCCGCAGGAGCTGTCGGACGTGCTCGAGGACGTCTACACCACCCTGCGCGAACTGCTGGAGGTGTTCGCCGCCGGCGACCCGCCCCTCGACTCGCCCGACTTCCAGGAACACCGCCTCAGGCACGGGCGGGCGGTCTGGGCGGCCCGAGCCGCGATGCGGCGCGACCTCGAACGTCGGGTGTGACGTTTCGACCTCCAACTGCGCTCCTTGAACGTGGAGTTGACCGCATCCCAGCCGTCCGCATAACGGATCCGGTACCCCGGCTTTCGGATACAAACACGTAAAGTCTTGACGGCACCCTGTCAAACAGGCCGTTCCCGGTGTCACCCTCTCCTCGCTCGCCGCAACTCTGTGCCCCACCTGTGCCAGCCCTGTGCCTCAACCATGAGGCCGGCCCGAAGGAGACCGAGTGAGACAGCGTTCCCACGGCACCCGCACCACCCGTAAGACCGCCCTCCGCACCACCGCCCTGATCGGCTCCGCCGCCATGGTCGTGCTCGCCCTGCAGAACGGCGCCGCCACCGCGGCCCCCACGCACGCCGGCGGCGCGGGCGCCCTCCCCCTCACCGCCTCGGCCCGTGCCGCCGCTCTCGAGTCGGCGCAGGAGGCGGCCGGTTCGACGGCCCGCGAGCTCGGGCTCGGGGGCCAGGAGAAGCTCGTCGTCCAGGACGTGCTCAAGGACGCGAACGGCACCGTCCACACCCGCTACCAGCGCACGTACGCCGGTCTCCCCGTCCTCGGCGGCGACCTGGTCACGCATGTGACGAAGAGCGGCAAGCTCAAGGGCGTCAGCAAGGCGACCAGGGCGCGGATATCCGTGGCGTCCACGGATGCCTCCATCTCCGCCGCCGGCGCGAAGAAGAGCGCGCTCAAGGCTGCCGCCGGTTCCTCCAGAGCCACCTCCGCCAGCTCCCGCAAGGTGATCTGGGCCGTCGGCGCCAAGCCCGTCCTCGCCTACGAGTCCGTCGTCAAGGGACTGCAGGACGACGGCACCCCGAGCGAGCTGCATGTCGTCACGGACGCCACCACCGGCAAGAGGATCTACTCCTACGAGGCCGTCGACACCGGCACGGGCACCAGCGAGTACAGCGGCACCGTGACCCTGGGCACCACCGCCTCCGCCTCCGGCGGCTACGACCTGATCGACGGCGGCCGCGGCGGCCACAAGACGTACGACCTGAACGGCGGCACGAACGGCACCGGCACCCTCTTCCACGACGCCGACGACAAGTGGGGCGACGGCACCCCCGCCAACCGCCAGACCGCGGCCGTCGACGCGGCCTACGGCGCCGCCGTCACCTGGGACTTCTACAAGTCCGCGTTCAACCGCAACGGCATCGCGGGCGACGGCAAGGCCGCCTACTCCCGCGTCCACTACGGCAACGCCTACGTCAACGCGTTCTGGAACGACAGCTGCTTCTGCATGACGTACGGCGACGGCTCGGGCAACACCCACCCGCTGACCTCGCTCGACGTGGCCGGCCACGAGATGAGCCACGGGCTGACCGCGGCCACCGCCGGCCTCAAGTACAGCCGTGAGTCGGGCGGTCTGAACGAGGCCACCTCCGACATCTTCGGCACCTCGGTGGAGTTCTTCGCGAACAACTCCGCCGACCCGGGTGACTACCTCATCGGCGAGAAGATCGACATCAACGGCGACGGCACCCCGCTGCGCTACATGGACAAGCCCAGCAAGGACGGCGGCTCGGCCGACTACTGGTCGCGCACCGTCGGCCGCCTCGACGTCCACTACTCCTCGGGCGTCGCGAACCACTTCTTCTACCTGCTGAGCGAGGGCAGCGGCGCCAAGACCGTCAACGGAGTCAGCTACAACTCCCCGACCTACGACGGCTCCACGGTCACCGGCATCGGCCGCGACAAGGCCGACCAGATCTGGTACCGGGCCCTGACCACGTACTTCACGTCCTCGACCAACTACGCGGGCGCCCGCACCGGCACCCTCCAGGCAGCGAGCGACCTGTACGGCGCGGGCAGCGCGGAGTACAGCGCGGTGGCGGCCGCCTGGAAGGCCGTCAACGTCAACTAGGCCTCGTCGGGCTTCCCGTCCCCGTAGAGCCAGTCCTTCCAGATCCCGCCGAAGTCCTTGTCCGGTGCCTTCTTCTCGACAAAGGCCGTGAAGTCGGCGGTGTCCGCGTTCCCATGACGGTGGGCGGCGGCCCAGCCCTGGATGATGTCGTAGAAGGTGTCGTCGCCGACCTTCTGCCGGATCTTGTGGAGGACCATCGCGCCGCGCACATACACCGGATCGTCGGAGATGTGCGCGGCGCCGCTCGGTTTGCCGGGCGGGAAGGACCAGAGGTCCGGGTAGTCGTCCTCGCCGTGGTCGTAGAGCGCCTCGAAGGTCTGCCGGCAGCTGTCGCCGTCGTGGTCCTCGTCCCACAGCCACTCCGCGTACGTCGCGAACCCCTCGTTGAGCCACATGTCCCGCCAGGTCTTCGGCGTGACGGAGTTCCCGTACCACTGGTGGGCGAGCTCATGGACGAGCGTCCCGGTGTCCGGGGCGCCGGGGAAGACGGGCCGGGTCTGGGTCTCCAGGGCGTACTCGGCGTCCTCCGGGCGGTCGACGATCGCGCCGGTGGAGGAGAAGGGGTACGGCCCGAAGTTGGTCTCCTCCCAGTCCATGATCTCGGGGATCTTCGCGAGCACCTTCCGGCTCGCCTTCACCTGCGCCGGGTCGACGGCGACGTACACCGGCAGGCGGTCCTTGCCGACGGTGGAGCGGCTGATGCGGTAGTGGCCCACGGCGACGGTGGCGACGTAACTCGCCATGGGCTTCGCGGTGTGCCAGGAGAACGTCGTACGGTCGCCGCTGCTTGTCTCGCCGGTCAACTCCCCGTTGGACACGGCCTGCAGGCCCTTCGGCACGGTGACCGCGATGTCGTACGACGCCTTGTCGGAGGGGTGGTTGTTGCCGGGGAACCACGCCATGGAGCCGGTCGGCTCGCCGAGCGCGAGCGCGCCGTCGGCGGTGCGCAGCCAGCCCTCCTTGGAACCGTCGGGGTCGGTGATGGTCTTCGGTGTGCCGGAGTACCGGACGGTGACGCGGAAGGTCTCGTCCTCGTCGAGGTCGTCGTGGGGGCGGACGGTGAGCTCCTGGCCGGCGCGGTTGAAGCGGGCCCGCTTGCCCTCGACGGTGACCTCGTCGACGTCCAGCCCCTCCAGGTCGAGGTCGAAGGCGGAGAGGTCCTTGGTGGCCCGGGCGGTGAGGGTCGCGATGCCGGTCAGGCGAGGCTTGTCGCCCGGGGTGTAGTCGAGCTTCAGGTCGTAGTGGCTGACGTCGTATCCGCCGTTGCCCGACTTCGGGAAGTACGGGTCGTGCACTCCGGAGCCGCCCGGGGTTCCGTGGACGCCGCCGCACGCGGTGAGGGCGAGGGCCAGTAAGGCGGACGGGACGGCCGGGACAACGCGCGCGGATCTGGACATGTCAGTGATCCTAGGACGACCGGGCCCACGGAGGACGCGGCACCGACGTGACACCATCTCGTACGTGCTCGACATCGGCTACGCCCTCTCCAACCGCTTCCCGGACCCCCCGCAGACGGACTACCGCCGCGCGGACGTCCACACCCTGCGCCACGATCTGTTCTGCGGCGACGTCTACCTCGCCGACACCAAGGCGGACCGGGAGCTGTCCACAGCCTGGGGATGGGTGCCGGTGCTCGACTTCGCGTGGGCGCTGTGCGACATCGCCGAGCGCATCGACCGCGACCCGGCGGGCTCCCGTGCCTCCCGCCCCCAGCACGCCGAACTGGACTTCACCGAGTCGACGGACCGCATGCTCTTCGAGCGCCGCTTCGGCTGGGTGGACATCGAGGCCGACTGGATGCCGGCGGAGGAGCCGCCGCTCACCTTCTCGCACACCGAACTCCGCCGTGAGGCCCGGGACTTCCTGCACGACCTGATCGCCGACCTGGTCGACCTGCACGAAGACCTGGGCGAGAACCCGGCGATCTGGACCCTGCAGGCCCGTTTTCCCAGGGTCTCGTGAGCCCGGCGTTACCCTGCCCGGCATGGACTTCGCGATCGAGCAGCTTCCCGCCGCCGACATCGACGAACTCGGCCCCCTGTGGCAGCAGCTCCTCGCGCACCACTCCCAACAGGCGCCGCACCTGGAGGAGTTGGCGCCGGTCCGCTCCCCAGAGTCGTCCTGGCAGCTGCGCCGCGAGCTCTACCTGCAGTGGCTCTCCTCCCCGGACACGGCCGCCCTCACCGCGCGAGGTCCGCACGGCCTCCTGGGCTACGCCATGGTGCGTGTCGTCGCCGACCGGCCCGGCTCGTGGCAGTGGGGCGCGGAGCCCGGTGATCGCGTCGGCGTCCTGGAGACCCTCGTAGTGCACGACGACGCACGCGGCGCCGGTGTCGGACAGGCACTGCTCGACGCGGCCCGCCACCACCTCGACCGGCACGGCCTGAAGATCATGAAGATCTCCGTCATCGCCGGAAACGAGGGTGCCCTGCGCTTCTACCGCCGCGAGGGCGCCGTCGACTTCGTCCAGACGCTCGTCATGCCGCTCAGTCCTCCACCCTGATCCCCATCTCCACCGCCAGCACCGGCGCCAGATCCATCAGCTGCACGGAGCTGATGACCGCCCCGGACAGGCGGTCCACCCCGCGCGCGATGCCCAACTCGGCCGCGCCTCTCAGGTCCACGTCCTTCAGGACCGCCGACGTGAGGTCCGCCCCCTTCAGCACACAGTCCACGAACTCCACGCGCTCCAGCCGGGCACCCCCGAAGTCCGGCTCCACCAGCACACAGCCCTCGAAGACGACGTCCTTCAGCTTCGCCGTGCGCAGGTTGAGATAGTCGATCTTGCCGCCCCGGACGACGACCCGCTCCAGGACCGCGCCGTGCAGCTGCACCCCGCCGAGGCGAGCGTCGACCAGCTCCACGTCACGGAACGTCGACTCCGCGAGGTCGGTCCCCACACCCCGTATCCCCGTCAGCACCGAGTCGAGCACGCGGGCGTGCTGCAGCCGCGTCTCGTCCAGCGCGCACCCCGTCAGTGCGCAGTCCATGAACCGGGCGCCCCCGCCGTCCTGCCCCGCGAAGTCCAGCTCCCGGAACTCCAGCCCGTCGTAGTCCCCGTCGGGCTCCAACTCACCTCCCCCGAACGCCTCCAGCGCCGGAAGCCGCACCTCCGGCCGCTGCGCAGCCTTCACCGCCGTACCCCTGGAACCACCGGACCCGCCCGTCCCGCCCATCGCTCGCCTCGCCATGCCCCCATGCTGCACCCCACCACTGACAATCCCCCTGACCAGCCAAAACACCGCCCCATGTCACATTCCGGCACCCCAGATCCGTCCTACTCACAGAAAGGCGCCCCGACCAAGCGGCCGAAAGCCCAAAAAAGGCCACGAGCACGAGGGAGACCCCGACCCATGCACCGCATCACCGTCATCGGCGGCGGACTCGCCGGACTGACCGCGGCCATCACCGCCGCCGAGGCGGGCTCCAAGGTCACCGTGTACGAAGCCCACCACACCCTCGGCGGGCGCGCGCGGACCGCCGAGGGGCCGTACCGGACGAACGACGGTCCGCACGCCCTCTACAGCGGCGGCCCGCACTGGACCTGGCTGAAGCAACGCGACCTCATCGGCCCCCTCGCCCCGCTCCCGCCCCTGGAAGCGGCCCGGCTGCGGCTCCGCCACCACGGCGTCCTGCGCCGCACCCCGCCCTTCGCAATGCTCAAGCTGCTGCGCCCCGGCCTCCAACAGGCACCCGTCGACGCCGACTTCATGACCTGGGCCACCGACATCGCGGGCGAGGAGGCCGCCCGGGCCGCCGCCCACTACTCCGCCGTCGCCCTCTTCCACCACGACCCCGGCGCCCTGTCCGCCGCGTTCGTGCAGGAGCGGCTGCGCCGGGCCACCAAGCTGCCGCCCGAGGCGCACTATCCGCGCGGCGGCTGGGCGAACGTCATCGACCGGATGGCCGCCAGGGCATGGAACCTCGGCGTCCGGATGGAGACCCTGTCCCGCGTCCACACCCTCGACGCCCTTCCCGCGACCGGCGGCCCCGTCGTCGTCGCCACCTCCCTCGACGCCGCCCGCAGACTGCTCGGCGACGACTCCCTGACCTGGACCGGCGGCCGTACGGCCCTCATCGACCTCGCCCTGCGGACACGGCGCGGGGACGCCTTCGCCGTCTCCGACCTCGACTCCCCCGGCTGGCTGGAGCGGTTCACCGCGCAGGACCGTTCCCTCGCCCCGGCCGGCGAGCAGCTGATCCAGGGGCAGATCCCGATCGCCCCGCACGAGCACAAGGCCGACGGCATCGTCCGTGCCGAGCAGCTCCTGGACCTGGCCTTCGACGGCTGGCGCGAGCGCGTCACCTGGCGGCGCGAGTCCGTCGCGACCGGCCGTACCGGCGCCGTCGACCTGCCCGGCACCAGCTGGCGCGACCGCCCCGCCGTCGATCGCGGCGACGGCGTCTACCTCGCCGGCGACCAGGTCGCCGCACCCGGCGTCCTGTCCGAAGTGTCCTTCAACAGCGCCCTCGCCGCGGTGTCGCTGGCGCTCGGCCGCCGCGCCCTCGACTCCCTTGACCTCAAGCATGCTTGAGGTTGCAGCATTCATGAGTCGCCTCCGGCGACGGGGTGGGCTTCCGACACCTTCCCGGCACAGGTACATCCGATGGGGGACCTCCCATGCACGCCGTCCGTCTGCACGCCTTCGGTCCGGCCGAGAACCTCCGGTACGAGGAGGTCGAGAACCCGCTCCCGGGCCCCGGCCAGGTCCGTATCGCCGTGGAAGCGGCCGGAGTGCACCTGCTCGACACGGCCCTGCGCGAGGGCGAGCAGGGCCCGCTGCCCGAGCCGCCGCGGCTGCCCACCATCCCCGGCCGCGAGGTCGCCGGCGTGGTCGAGTCCCTGGGCGAGGGCGTCGCCCGGCTGTGGCTCGGCAGGCGCGTGACCGCCCACCTCGGCTTCGCCCCGGGAGGCTACGCCGAGCTGGCCGTCACCGATGTCGACCGCGTGCACGAGATCCCCGGCAACCTGGACTCCGCCCAGGCCGTCGCCATGATCGGGACGGGCCGTACGGCGATGGGGATCCTGCAGTTCGCCGAGCTCGGCCCGGCCGCCGTGGCCGTGATCCCGGCAGCCGCGGGCGGCATCGGCACCCTCCTCGTCCAGTACGCGAAGCACGCCGGCGCCGTCGTGGTCGCCCTCGCCGGGGGCCCCGAGAAGACGGCACGGGTGCAGGCGAACGGCGCCGACCTCGCCGTCGACTACAAGGACCCGGCGTGGCCGGACAAGGTCCGCGCCTACCTGGGCGGACGCCCTGCGACGGTCGTCTTCGACGGCGTGGGCGGCGAGATCGCGCGCGAAGCCGTTGCTCTCCTCGGCCCCGGCGGCCGGCACATCGTCTTCGGCTGGTCGGCCGAGGGCATCCGCGGCGGCGGGCCCTACCTCGTCGACGGGGTCTCCGAGCGGGTCCTGGGCCCGGTGATGATGCAGAAGGCCGGCGGCCCCAACCCCGTACGCACCCTCGAACTGCGCGCTCTCGCCGAGGCGGCCGCCGGCCGGCTGACCCCGGCGGTGCAGCGCTTCCCACTCACCGAAGCCGCAGCGGCCCACCGCGCGCTGGAAACGCGCCGCACGATCGGAAAGGTGGTACTGGAGCCATGACCAGCAACAAGAGCTCCGCAGACGCGATACGCCCTGATTCATGGTCTTCTGACCGGGTGAGCGCCACCCGAACAGGTGAACCTCCCGTGGACGCCGACCCCCGCCGCTGGTGGGGCCTGGTGATCATCGCGCTCGCGCAGCTCATGGTGGTCCTGGACGCGACCATCGTGAACATCGCGCTCCCCTCGGCACAGCGCGACCTGGGCATGTCCGACGGCAACCGCCAGTGGGTGATCACCGCCTACACGCTGGCCTTCGGCGGTCTGCTCCTGCTCGGCGGCCGCATCGCCGACCTGGTGGGCCGCAAGCGGACGTTCATCATCGGCCTGATCGGCTTCGCCGCCGCCTCCGCGCTCGGCGGTGCCGCCACCAGCTCGGGCATGCTCTTCGGCGCCCGCGCGCTGCAGGGTGCCTTCGCGGCCGTCCTGGCCCCCTCCGCCCTGTCCCTGCTCACCACGACCTTCACCGACCAGAAGGAGCGCGGAAAGGCCTTCGGTATCTACGGTGCCCTCGCGGGCAGCGGTTCCGCGATCGGCTTCATCGTCGGCGGCCTGCTCACCGAGTACCTGGACTGGCGCTGGTGCCTCTACGTCAACGTGCCCATCGCGATCATCGCCGTCTTCGGCGCCTTCGCCCTCCTGCACGACCGCCCAGGCCACGCGGGCGCCCGCCTCGACGTACCCGGCGCACTGCTCGGCTGCGGCGGCCTGGTCGCGATCGTCTACGGCTTCAGCGAGGCCGAACCGCGCGGCTGGACCGACCCGCTGGTGCTGACGCTGTTCGCGGCAGGTGTCGTACTGCTCGCGACCTTCGTGTGGTGGCAGCAGAGGGCTCCCATGCCCCTGCTCCCCCTGCACATCGTCAAGGACCGCAACCGTGCCGGCTGCTTCCTGACCATGGCGCTCGCGGTCATCGGCATGTTCGGCCTGTTCCTGTTCATGACCTACTACCTGCAGGTCGCCCTCGGCTACTCGCCGGTGAAGACGGGCCTGGCGTTCCTGCCCCTCACGGCGGCGATCATCACCGGTTCCACCCAGATCTCGGCCCGGCTGATGAACCACGTCCCGCCGCGCATGCTGATGGTCCCCGGCATGGTCCTCGCGGCCGGCGGCATGGCGATCCTGACGCAGATGACGGTCGACTCGTCGTACGCCACCGAGATCCTGCCCGCCCTGATCCTCATGGGCCTCGGCATGGGCCTGACCTTCATGCCGGTCTTCGCCACCGCGACCGCGGGCGTCGCCCCGCAGGACTCCGGCGTGACCTCGGCGACCGTCAACACCTCGCAGCAGGTGGGCGGTTCGATCGGTACGGCCCTGCTCAACACGATCGCCACCAGCAGCAGCGCGACGTACATCGCCGCCCACCTGCACGACCCGTCCCAGAAGGCCCTGGTCGTCAGGGAGGGCGTCGTCCACGGCTACACGATCGCCATCTGGTGGGCCGCCGGCATCATGCTCCTGGCCGGGCTGGTCGCGGGCCTGATGGTGACGGCGAAGGCGCCGAAACACGGCGCGCAGGCGCAGGCGCCGGTACCGGAACCGGTGGCCTGAGGGGGCGGCCACAGAACGCGGGGAGGGGCCGATCGGACCGCGGACCCCTCCCCGCCCTCTGCTCAGCCGGGGGTCACCGAAGGCGTCGTACGTCGATCGCCCAGATCCCCCGCCCGTGCGTGGCCGCATACAGCCGCCCGTCCGGGCCGGTCCGCAGCTGCAGCACCGCGGTGGTCGGCAGGTTGTCCCCCGCCACCTTCCACCCGGCCGAACCCGGCGTCCGCACCAGCACCCCGAGGTCCGTGCCCAGCGCGATCGTGCCGCCCTTCAGCAGGGCCACGGAGTTGGCGGGTACGTCGGGCAGGTTCCCGGAGATGTCGGTCCAGGTGACCCCGCCGTCCCGGGTCTCGAAGAGGTGCCCGACGCCCGCGCCCGGACCCTCCGTCCACTTCCGCGAGAAGCCGTTGACGGCGAGCAGTACGTGGTCGGAGTTGGCCGGGTCGATCGCGAGACCCGAGAGGTAGCGGTTGGGCACCGTCCCGTCCACCGGCAGCGTCAGCTGGTGCCAGCCCGTGCCGTCGGCGTTGCCGACCGCGATGCCGCGGGTGAAGCCCTGGTTGTTGCAGGGCCCGCACCAGGCGGCGTACACCTTGCCGCCGGAGGAGGCCACCGCGGTCGCCGTGTGCCCCTGGCCCAGGTCGAAGGCGCCGAACCACTCGCTGCCGCTGCGGATCGCGTACCCCTTGCTGTTGATCCATACATGCCGGCCACCCGCGACCCACACCTTCGGGTCCTTGATGTCGGCGTTCAGCGGGGCGATGAAGCGCGCCTCGCCGGTCGCGTTGTCGGGCGGGGCGACCGAGTACGTCGTCGCCTTGGACGGGTCGGTGACCCAACTGCCGTCGTTCACCGCGCAGTTGTTGGTCACGGACACGGCCAGGTAGACGTACTCCTGGGCGATGTTGCACCCGTTCGCCGGATCGGTGATCGTGTCGCCGCCGTCACCGCCGAAGTTGGACCCCATCACCCGGTCGCCGGGCCGAAGCTCCGACTGCCCGTTGTCCTGAAGCCCACCCGTGATGGCCGGACCCCTCCCGGCCGGATCGGCACCCACACCCACCGAGTAGTACTGCAGGGCGTCCATCGTGCCGTCGTTCAGGGACGTCCAGTCGGTGGCGTGACCGGAGGCGTCCGCGCTGCCGTTCAGCGGCCGCCGGAAGACACCCCCGTCGTCGCCGACGACGACGTACGGCGCTCCCCCGTTGCTGCCGATCGCCACGGAGTGCTGGTCGGCGTGGACGGTCTGGTGGCAGTCACCCGTCTGCTTGCCCGGGTCGATGGACCAGCACGGGAAGCCGAAGTTCCAGTAAGGCCCGGGCACGGACCAGGACTTGCCGCCGTCCTTGGTCTCGAAGACCTCCTCCAGACCGGCGTACACATGGTCCGGGTTCTTCGGATCGACGGTGAGGAACTGGTTGTACCAGGCCTGAATGCCGGGCTGGTATCCGGCGCCGGTGAGCGCGGAGCCCGAGTCGCGCAGCTGCTGATACGAGGCAATCCGCGTCCAAGGCCCGGTCGGCGAACCTGACTTGGACACGAAGATGCCCTCGAGCCCGCTGTCCGGGTTCTCCGCGGTCTGCTCCGGCGACTGGTCGATGGCGTAGTACCGCGACCCGTCCGCACTCCGCGCGAAGGTCACGTTCCCGACGTCCTCGGCGTTGCTCGGCAGGTCCCCGAGCCCGGTCAGCCGCTGCCAACTGCCGCCGGACTTCGCGTAGAAGCCGTTGTAGGCGTCCCCACCACGCCAGCCGACGGCCAGCACGACCTTCTTCGGATCCTTCGGATCGACCGCGATGTCACTGGTGATGTTCTTGTACGGGGCGCTCGGATCGCTCGCCTTCGAACCACCCGGCAGATAGTCCGGGTTGGGCGCGAACTCCAGCTTCCAGTGGCCCTTCAGCGTCTTGGTGCTGTGGCTCCACACGCCCTCGGTGGTCGCCGCCCACACCTTGTCGCCGGCGAACCGCAGCGCGTTGATCGAGGTCGACTCCAGCTCGTCACCGCCGACCCGGTCCCGCCGGCTGAAGCTGCCGTGCCGCGGATCGTCGAGCACATAGACACCCGTACCTAGGAAGGAGGTGGCACTGGTGTTGGCCTCCCCGGTGGCGTACCAGAGCCGTCCCCGACCGTCGAGCTGCAGATCCCCCGTGGACAGCGCGGGCAGCCCGTCGGAGATGTTCGTCCAGTGACCGCCTCCGGAACGCGACCGGAAGACACCGCCGTTGGCCGAACCGGCGTACACATACCCGTGGCTGTCGGCCGCGAGCCCGGTCACCCGACCGGTCACCTTCCCGGCCCCACCACTGGAGTTGGAGTTGATGTCCCGGTACCGCGGATCGTCGGAGTCGTAGGGCAGCCGGGTCAGATCGCTCCAACTCCCCTTGGTGTGCGGAAGATCGGTCAACTCGTCGTACGCCGCTCCGTACGCCCCCGGCGCCACGATCCCCGGCGAGGTCCGCGCCTCGGCGTACTGATCGGCCTGCTCGGCCTCCTCCTGCGCCTCACCCCCGTCATCGTCGTCCTCCCCCGCCTCCGCGAAAGCCGAAAGGCCCTTCTGCTGCTGATGCAGAAGGGCCTGTTCACGAAGTTCGCGTACACCGAAGGGGTCACCGCCACCGCTCGCCGCCTGGGCCTGAGTGACCGTCAGCCCGAGCGCGGCGGTGGTCGCGAGTACCGCCCAAATCCGTTGTCTTCGCCAGCCGTTGGCTGCCATGGATGCCCTCCCCTGAGGCCGTGGCGCACATGACACGGAACTGTGGAACAGCTTTGAGGAGAAGGCAGTCAGGAGAGGCCTCCGGGACGGCAATGAGACAGCAAATTTCCAGCCACCGGTTCAGCGGCGCGCCCCGAAGGCGCGCTCAGTGCCGCCCGGCCACCCGATCCGCAACCTGCGCCAGCCGCGACGACTCCGCGCTGTGCGTGCTCCGCTCCCGCCGGTCCGCCGCCCGATACGTGGCGTACATCCCCTGCACCCCCAGCCACCGCAACGGCTCCGGCTCCCACTTGCGCACCTTGTGCCCGACCCACGGCAGTTCGGTCAGCTCGGTCCGGCCGCCCTGCCCGGAGTCGAGCTGCACGAGATCCCTGAGCGTCCGCGCCGCGAGATTCGTCGTGGCCACCCCGGACCCGACATAACCACCCGCCCACCCGAGCCCGGTCGACCGGTCCAGCGTCACCGTCGCGCACCAGTCCCGAGGCACCCCGAGCACCCCCGACCAGGCATGCTCGATCCCCACGCCCGCCAGCGAGGGAAAGAACCGCACGAGAATCTCCCGCAGGGCCTCGATCGTCGACTCCTGCGTCCGCCCGTCGTTGTCGGTCCTCGACCCGAAGCGGTACGGCGCCCCGCGCCCCCCGAGCGCGATCCGCCCGTCGGCGGTCCGCTGCGCGTACATGTACGCGTGCGCCATGTCCCCCAGCGCCTCCAGCCCGTCCCACCCCACCGACTCCCACTGCTCGTCGGTGAGCGGCTCGGTCGCGATCATCGAGGAGTTCATCGGCAGCCAGGTCCGCCGCTGCCCCTTCAGATTCGCGGTGAACCCCTCCGTACAGCGCAGCACGTAGGGCGCCCGCACCGTCCCGTACGGCGTCACAGCGTGCTTCGGCCGGATCTCGGTCACCGGCGTCGACTCGTGGATCGTCACCCCGAGGGCCTCGACGACAGCCGCCAGCCCCTTCACCAGCTTCACCGGATGCAACCGCGCCCCGTGCGGAGTCCAGGTCGACCCGACGGCATCCGCGACCCGGATCCGCTCGGCGGTCTCACCGGCGCCGTACAGCTCACGGTCCGTCTCGCCGTAGGACAACTCATGCTCGTGGAAGGCCTTCAGCCGCGCCAACTGCGCGGGCGTGGTGGCGACTTCAAGCACCCCGCCCTTGTGCAGATCGGCCTCGATGCCCTCTTCCTCCGCCGCCCGCACGACCTCGTCGACGGTCTCGTTCATGGCCTTCTGCAGCCGTACGGCGGCCTCGTGCCCGTGCAGCCTCGCGTACCGGTCGCGCCCCGCGATCCCGTTGTACAGCCACCCGCCGTTGCGCCCAGAGCCCCCGTACCCGCAGAACTTCTGCTCCAGGACGGTGATCCGGAGGAAGGGCGCCGCCTTCTTCAGGTAGTACGCGGTCCACAGCCCCGTGTACCCGCCCCCGACGATGACGACGTCCGCGGACGCGTCACCGCCGAGCGGCTCCCGCACCGCCGGGAGGCCGTCGTCCGCGTACCAGAAGGAGATTCCGCCGTTCACAACACTGCTTGCCGAGCTGCTCATGGCCGGAAAGTTAACCCCTCGGGGCAGTCAGTGTCCCCTTCGGATTCCATGCTTCTCCGCGCCCTCTGACCAGCGGACAACACGCGAGCCCGATCAGCACGGAGACGAAGTGCCCGAGATCGGTGAAGGTCGGCGAGGACGCGAGCGGAGCCGCGTACACCACGAACACGCCCCCCAGATACACAAACCGCCAGGGCGCCGCGATCCGGTACGCCAGCACCGCCACCACCCCCGCGAGCGCATAACTCACCCCGATATCAAGGGAGTCGACCGCCGAGTGCGGCACGAGCCCGTCCCGCACCGCCTTGAGCAGCGCCCCTTCGCTGATCAGCGTGGCGAGCACATGCGCGGCCACACACACCATCAGCCACCGCACCGTCCCCAGCCACCGCTCGGCCTGCGCATGGAACACGCTGTAGAGCAGGACGTACGGCACCCAGTGCCCCCCGTCGATCCACATCGCGCTCTGCACCAGCACCCGTACGGGATCGTTCGACAGCTCATGAATGTTCGTGGACCGCTGCCGCAGGAACTCCTGCTCGAACTCCGGCGACATGTGGTGCAGGGCGACGGTCGTGACGAACAGAATGGCCAGCCAGACGTACGTGCCTGGCGCACTGCGGACGTACGCCCACACCCTCTCGCCGAGCCCCCGGTGAATTCGCATGAAGCGATTCACGCACGCAAGTATCGTCGCCCGTGTGATCGACATTCCGGGCGAGCTGGCGGCGGCACAGGAGAAGTTCAACGGCGAGGCGGGCCGCGCGTTCATCGCGGGGCTGCCGCACCTGGCGGAGAAGTTCCTCCACCGCTGGGAGCTACGGCCGGACGGTCGCCCCATGCACGGAGTCACCGCCCTCGTCCTGCCCGTCGTCCGCGCCGACGGAGCCCCGGCCGTACTGAAGCTGCAGCTGCTGGACGAGGAGAGCGAGGGCGAGCCCGTCGCCCTTCGCATCTGGGACGGCGACGGCGCGGTCCGCCTCCTCGCCCACGACGAGCCGACCCACACCATGCTCCTGGAACGCCTCGACGAGACGCGCATGCTCTCCCACCTGGCGGACACCCGCGAATCCGTCCTGGTCATCGCCGGCCTCCTCGCCCACCTGACCGCCACCCCGGCCCCGGAGGGCATGCGCCGCCTGGGCGACATCGCACAGGCCATGCTCGAGCAGACGCCCCGGGCACTGGAACGCATCCCTGACCCCGAGACCCGCCGCCTGGTCGCGGACTGCGCGGCCGCCGTACGAGAGGTCGTGGACGAACCCGGCGACCGACTCCTGCACTGGGACCTGCACGACGAGAACGTCCTGGCCTCCGATCGCGCCCCCTGGCTCGCCATCGACCCCAAACCCCTGGCCGGCGACCCGGGCTTCGAGCTCTGGCCGGCGATCGACAACCGCTTCGACGCCGACGAGATCCGCTGGCGCTTCGACGCCATGACCGACGTACTCGCCCTGGACCGCGCACGCGCGCGTGCCTGGACCCTGGGCCGCCTCCTGCAGAACACCCTCTGGGACGTGGAGGACGGCCGCCCACCGGAGCCCCGCCAACTCGAAATCGCCCGCCGCCTGCGCAACCCCGCCAGCTAGCCTCCCCCTATGATCCGCACCGCGACCCCGGCCGACATCCCCGTCATCCACACCCTGATCCGCGAACTCGCCGACTACGAAAAGGCCCCGCACGAGGCAAGGGCCACCGAGGCCCAACTCCACGAGGCCCTCTTCGGCGACCGCCCCGCCGTCTACGCCCACATCGCGGCCGACGACACCACCGGCACCCCGGTCGGCTTCGCCCTCTGGTTCCTGAACTTCTCCACCTGGCGCGGCGTCCACGGCATCTACCTCGAGGACCTCTACGTCCGCCCCACCGCCCGAGGCGCGGGCCACGGCAAGGCTCTCCTCACCGAACTGGCCCGCATCTGCGTGGAGCGCGGCTACGAGCGCCTCGAATGGGCCGTCCTGAACTGGAACGCCCCGACGATCGCCTTCTACGAGTCCCTCGGCGCCCGCCCCCAGGACGAGTGGACGGTGTACCGGCTGACGGACGGCCCGCTCAACTCCCTTGCTGGACAGACCACATGAGGTTGTGAAGCGGAAAGCGGTGCAAAGCGGATGACGTCGTGAAGGTGTGAAGACACCCCGCATGACCCCTCACCGAATGGGCACGGCTCACTGGCATGAGCACCACGAATATGCCGTTCTTCGTCCCCGGCCTCGAACTCTCCCGCCGCTTCTACACCGAAGCCGTCCGCTCCTTACTCGAGGAGGCTGCTCCCGACATCCCGCACTCGGCCGCCCACCTGGGCAGCGGCTCCGAAGTCCTCGGCTTCGACACCCCGCGTCCGGCCGACCGCACTCGGGGCCCGCGCCTCCAGCTCTTCCTGCACCGCCGCGACGTCTCCCGCCACGCGGGACGCATCAGACACATCCTCGCCGAGCACCTCCCGAAGACCTTCCACGGCCACCCGGTCCGCCACCAGGTCGAAGTCACCCACATCTCCGCATGGTTCACCGCAACGCTCGGCTTCACCCCCTCCCCGGACATCACCCCCACGGACTGGCTCGCCGCCCCCGCCCAACTCCTCGGGGAAGTCACCGCGGGCGCCGTCTTCCACGACGGCCTGCGCGAAGTCACCCCCCTGCGCCACACCCTCCGTTGGTACCCCCACGACATCTGGCTCCACGTCCTGGCCTGTCAGTGGCAGCGCATCTCCTGGGCAGCGCCCTACGTCACCCGCTGCGGCGAGGTCGGCGACGAACTCGGCTCCACCATCGCCGCCGCCCGTCTCGTACGCGACCTGATGCGCCTGTGCCTCCTCATGGACCGCCGCTACCCGCCGTACGACAAATGGCTCGGCAGCGCCTTCGCCCGCACCTCCGCGGGCCACCACCTCGCCCCGGTCCTCACCGCCGCACTCACGGCCACGGACTGGCGCACCCGCGACAAACACCTGAACCAGGCCTACGAGTCCGTCGCGGACGAGCACAACCAACTCGGTCTGACGGACCGGGTGAACCCGACCGCACGGCCGGAACGATTCACCGACGCACTGACCGCCCGCATCTCCGACCCGACGATCAAGGAGCTGCCGATCGTCGGCGCCGTCGACCAGTTCGTCGACAGCCCGGACGTCCTGACCCGCCCCCAACTGGCGCGCGCCCTCTGCCAGGATGTGCGAAAGCCCAGGCCGGATCACTCCTGACCTGGGCGTTCGAACCCGGCCGTGCCGGGCGGGAGAAGCGCGGAGCCTCAGAGCGCCTTGCTGTTGCAGCCCATGTCCGAACCGAGGTCGCTGGGCTGCGAGCCCGGGTTGCCCTCGCCGTTGAGCGCGTTGCCCAGGAGGCCGTTGATCGCACCGACGTTGCCGAGCACGTCGATGTTCATGTCGTGCGAACGACACTCGATGCCCTGCGTGATGTCCAGGTCGTGCCCCGGCTCACCGTGAGCGAAGGCGGGGCCGGCGCCGAAGGAGCCAATGCTGCCGAGCACGGCGGCACCCACGATGGCAACCTTCTGAAGCTTGCGCATTTCTTCTCCATTGATCGAGCGGATGTGATCTGCAGCAGATCGAGTCGAGACGGATGACAACTACGGGGAGCCCTCAGCTGAGGTGGGGCAGTCCCAACTGGCCCACGGGCGGGGCCGCGACGTTCCCGAGGCCGAGCCCGGGCACATTCGGCGCGCCGACGGGCGCAACCAGCGGGTTGACGAGCGGGTTCACCTCGGGGTTCACCGTCGGGTTCACCTGCGGGGCGACATGCGGCGGCGGCTCGGGGTTGAACGCCTGCGGCACGGCGACCTGCGGGGCGACCTGCGGCATGACCTGCGGAGCCGTCTGCGGGGTGACCTGCGGCACGACCTGCGGAGCGGGCGCGGGAGCGGGCGCCGGTGCGGCCTGCGGAGCGTACGACGGGCCGTACGACGGGGCGTTGTTGGAGGCCTGCGCGGCACCACCGGACGAGGCCGAGGCGGAGGCGTAACCGCTCTGCTGCTGAACCGGGGCCGGGGCGGGAGCAGGAGCCGGAGCGGGGGCCTGCACCGGCTGGGAGTACGACTGCGGACCGGCGGTCTGCGCGGTGCCCGCCGAGCTGGTCATCGCCGTGGCCTGCGGCGCACTCTGCGGGGGCGCCGAGTACTGGGGCGCGGAAGCCGGGTAGTACTGCGGGGCGGGCGCGGGGGCGGGCTGGGGCGCCGCGTAGTACTGAGGAGCAGGCTGGGGCGCCGCGTAGTACTGGGGGGCAGGCGCGGGGGCTGCGGCCTGGGGCGCTGGGTAGTACGGCGCGGGAGCACCACCGGTGTACCCGACTTGAGCGTCGGCGTGACTGACGCCGGCGCCGATGGCGGACAGACCGCCGGCCGCTGCTACGACGAGCGCGGCCTTGTGAAGCTTTCGCATGGAACCCTCGGCCCTTCAATACCTGTACAGGGAAATCCGTTGTATTCAGTGCAGTCTTGCGGGCGCTCAGTCTGATGTTCGTACTGCGCTTAGCAGGGGTAAATCCTGGGCTGTCATGTGGACTTCACGCCGGAGCCGACAGCGGATCCCGTTGCCCCTCTCACTGGTTCATGGTCGCTGTCCTCTCCCAGCTGGCAACGACTTTTCCTCCGACCCGGTCACGGCATGCAATATTCCGTCACCCATTTGCCGTCGGTCGGATTACCGGCCTGCAGCCCCCGGAGCGATCGAGTGCTCGATTCCCGCCCTCTGGCAAACGGGTGACCACACCCCGACTGCCGTGACTGGCCCTGCACTTGCCTCGTTCCCCAACAGCATCAGCCGGACTGGCTCATCTGCATTTCCATACGTTCCTTGCACAGGTCAATGAAGGGCCGAGGGTTCCATGCGCAAGTTTCAGCAGGTCGCGCTCGTCGTAGCAGCGGCCGGCGGTCTGTCAGCCATCGGTGTCGGCCCCAGCTCCGCCGACGCCACCGTTGCCCCACCCCCCGCTCCGCAGCAGGGCGCCCAGGCCGCCTCGTGGACCAACTCCCAGGCCACGGCCCAGACTTACGGTTCGGCCCCGCGTCAGCAGGCGGCCCCGTACCGGGGCGCTGAAGTCACCCCGCAGGTCAACCCGACGCTGAGCCCGAAGATCTCCCCGCAGGTCTCGCCCCAGACGGCCCCGATGAGCAGCGGCTCCACGGACCAGACCAACCTCTTCCGCCCTTACCAGGAGTGCAGCCCCCAGAACCTGCTTGCCGCGAACCTCCCGGTCGCCGTTCTCGCCGGCGCCGAGACCCGAGGCGTCAACTGCACCCAGGCCAACAGCCAGGCGAACGCCCTCGCCAAGGCCCACTAGGGCCGAAGACCGGCCCGACGGCCGGACATCAACACCAGTACGGGCCCTTCGAGGATCGCTCCGAAGGGCCCGCTCACAGCCGTTGCGGCTTCCGGATGCTTCCGCAACAAGATCACGGAACACGGCGCGTCGCGGGACGTTTTGGGCATATTTCGTATTAATCTCCGTAACCGTAAGAAGTCGATCCGTTACGGATCGTATCCACTCACTCCACCGGAGATGACATGCAAAAGCTTCGCACGGCTGCCGTCCTGGTTGCCGCTCTCAGCAGCGTCGGACTTCTGAGCGCGGGCACCGCCCAGGCCCACGACGGGGGCGGCAAGGGCGGAACGAGCGTCCTGCAGAGCTCCAACTGCAAGTCGCACGACCTGAACCTCGACGTCCTCGGCCAGGTCGGCCTGCTCAACGGCCTGCTGGGCAACGCGCTCAACGGCGAGGGCAACCCGGGTGCGCAGGACACGCACATCGGCTCGACCATGGGCTGCAACAACAGCGCTTTCTGAGCGCGTGACGGTCGCCTAGACGACCGATGACGGGAAGCAGGTCCCGGCGCCGAGCCCCAGGCTCGGCGCCGGGACCCCTTTTTTTGTGTATTTCCCGCAATGGACCAAAGCAGTGAGCGTCCCCCCGAATTCGGCGTGCCGTCGGATGTTCTACAGATATTTCGTATTAGCCTCAGTAACAGAACGAAGTCGATCTGTCACGGATCGCAAATCCACTTCACTCCACGGAGATTTGACATGCACAAGCTTCGCAACGCTGCGGTCCTGGTGGCTGCTCTCAGCAGCGTCGGGCTCCTGAGCGCCGGCGCCGCCCACGCTGGAGGTCAGGGCGGCAAGGGCGACGACGGTGGTCGCTTCAGCGTCCTGCAGAGCTCCAACTGCAGGTCGCACGACACCAACGTCGACGTCCTCGGCCAGGTCGGCATCCTCAACGGCCTCGGCGGCAACCTCCTGAACGGCGAGGGCAACCCGGGCGCGCAGGAGACCTCCATCGGCTCGAGCATGGGCTGCAGCAACACCGTCGGCGGCAAGTAAGCCGAACGTTTCTCGGTGCCTCTGCCACAGGCAGGGGCACCGAGCCTTTTCATCGGAAAGCCGAAATGCCGGATCGGGAATCACCCCGGTCCGGCATTCGTCGATTGCGCTTCAGGGACTGCGGCTCAGAAATCGATCTTGGGCCGCTCGAAGTGAGGCCGCTTGAAGGTGGGCCGCTTGAATCCCTTGGGCAGCGGCGAGTTGTTGGAGCAGTCCACAGTCGGCCCGACCTTCGAGGACCCGTTGTTCAGCCAGCCGTCCTCGGGCAGCACCAGGTTCGGCCGGTAGGTCGTCGAGCAGTCCTGTGTCTGCTTGACGACATAGGTGCCGCCCTTGTCCTTGCGGATGGTCTCGCTCTTCTTGATGCAGGTGGTTTCGCCCTGGGCGTTCGTCTTGCAGTTGCCCGGGTTTCCGTCGGCGTGCGCCTGCACGGCGGCACCGACGTAGATCACGGCGAGACTTCCGATGAGCCCCGAGACGGTTGCGATCTTCTGCCGACTGAACATGCGCTGTGTTTCCTTTGCTTGGAGAAGGCTGCAGCCCGAACGCGCTCCCTGATGGGTTTGCTGCGCGTCCGGGCTGCCTTTGCCGTAAGGGTGTTACTCAGTGGTGCTCCGAGGCGATGTGCGACGCGATGTCTCGCGAGGCGACGGATCTCCGGGCGTACGGAGCGAACTACTGGCCGTAGCCGGCGACCTGCGGCGTGGCGTACTGGGTCTGCGGGATGTACTGGGCCTGCGGGGCGGCCTGCGGAGCAGCCTGGGGAGCGGCCTGGGGGGCGGCCTGCGGGGCGGCCTGGGGGGCGTAACCGTACTGGGGCGCGTAGTTGAGACCGTTCTCCGGCGCGAAGTACGGAGCCGACTGCGGGTGACCCCACCCGCCGCCGCCGTACGCCACAGCGTTGGCCTGCGAGGAGGCCACCGCGGTGACCCCGTCGAAGCCACCGTTGTCGTGGGCGGAGCTGATGCCGGCACCGAAGGCGGACAGCCCCGCGACAGCGGCAACTACGACAGCGGCGCGCTGAAACTTGCGCATGATTTGACCCTTTCCTAGCTGGGCGCGAAGCCCTGGCTTGACTACTTAATGTGAGCATATACACACGAAACGTAGTCATTTGGGATCTTGGGCCCTTCTATGCACCGTGTCGGCTTATGGCGAGGCGCCCTTCCGTCCGAGTCGTGGACCTGAAAGGGATAAGGGAGTTGGCGATACGGCGGTCGTACACGCACCGTTTTCCTTTGAAACGACGCTCCCCCGGGGCCGAGTCACGGGCGGCGAGGAGCGGTCACCCGTTTGCCCGCCTGCGCTTGCGGACACGCAAAACAGCGGATGGCCGGACCAGTTGTCCTGGTCCGGCCATCCGCTGAAGGAAAGGCGACGAAGGCGTCGGAAGGTTCCGCCCGGGGCTCAGCCGCCCAACAGGCCGGGCAGCTCAAGACCGTTGTCGGCCCTGTCGGGCGCCCCTGGCGCCTTCCTGAACACCGGATTGTCGGGAGCGCAGGTCACCTCGGGTCCGATCCTCGTGGTCCCACTGTTCAGAACTCCGACGACGGGCAGGGTCAGGGGTTCCACCGGCACGCAGCTGGTCGCCTGACGGTCGATCCCGCCGTCGGGCATGTCGGCGACGATGCGCTGGATACAGACGATGTCACCCTGCTTGTTGACAGTGCAGGTGCCCGGACCGGCTGCGGCATGCGCCTGGACTGCCCCCGTACAGGCCACGGCGAGGCCGCAGAGAATCCCCGAGACGGCCGCGATCTTCTTTCTGCTGAACATGTGATGCGTCTCCTTTGTGAGGGCGCCCGAGCGCTGTACGCCGCGGACCGGCCGCGCCGGGCTTACGAAGTGACGGGCTGACCTACTGAAGGCACAGTTGCCTCGCGCTCCGGTGGCCGCACATGAACGGGCCCCTTCGGGGGGTGACCCCGAGGGGCTCGCGGAAAGCGTCCTGCACGGTTGGCCGGCGACGTTCAGCCAGAGAAGGCGTTGTTGAACTGGCCGCAGGTGGTGTCGAAGGTCTCGGAGAGGCCGAGCACGCCGATCGGGATGTCGTTCTCGGCGACCGTCTGCGGACTGCACTCCTGGTACGGGCGGTAGTGCTCGGCCACCTTCGGCGCACTGTCGTGGCCGTGGCCGTGGGCGTAGGCGGTACCGGCGCCGGCACCGATGGCGGACAGACCGCCGGCCGCCACTGCCGCTGCGATCATGGCCTGTTGAAGCTTACGCATGGAACCCTCGGTCCTTCACTGCCTGTTGTCGAGGCAGATTGCCTACTGTGACGGGACGGACACTAGCAGTAATCAAGGGGTATTCCGCACCGCCGGATATCCCGTGTCCCGATCGGGATTGCTTCTCGGGAATCCCAACTCGCCCGCTCCGCAGTGCCATTCGGCGAGCCATGCGCGGCATGGCGGGAGAGCGCGGTCCGGGCTCGTAGAACTCGGCGCTCTCCAGCGGGAAATGCTCGTATGTTTTAAAGCCCGGTGTCGACTTGGCCGGCGCTCTGCAGACCGATTGGCTCACATCCGCCGATCACTCAATCCACTCAAAAGTGGGAACACGTCATGTTCCGAGTGTCTCCTTTCACGGTCGCGGCATTCCCTTGATCGGGTCCGCCCGATCCGGGCTCCAACTGCGAACGGAGACGCCCGTGCGAATCACCGACATCCAGCGCTGCGAGGTCCGGCCCGGACGGCTCGTCGAGTGGGCGCTCAGTCCGGCGACCGTCACCGCGGCGGCGGGCCTTCCGGAGGACCCCCGACCGCCCGCGTACCTCCAGGAGTCGCACATCAGGACCGCCCGAACGGTCCACGAGGACGGTCTGTTCGTGCCGACCTGGATCGGTACGGCGTTCGACATCCCGGGCAAGGTCGATCTCGACGCGCTGCAGGAGGCGTTGCGGGGCTGGACGCTCCGGCACGAGACGCTGCGCAGCGGATTCCGCTGGGAGGGCGACGAGATGCGCCGGTTCACGCTCGACGCCGAGGACGTGTCGCTGCATCGCGAGGACGTCGGCGAATTCCCCGACGCGGGACAGCTCGTCCAGCACCTCCAGGACCGCTTCGACGCCGTCGCGAACGCGCTGCGCTGGCCCAACTTCCTCTACGCGGCGGTCATCAGGGACGACGCCACCAGCGTGTACATTGCGTTCGACCACAGCAACGTCGACTCCTACTCCATCCAGCGCATGCCCGCCGAGATCCACGAGCTCTACACGGCGGCCGTCGAGGGCCGCCCCGTGGAGGAGTCGCCGGTCGGCAGTTACGTCGACTTCTGCGAGATCGAGCGGGCGGACGCGGACCGGATCGACGGCGCCCACGAGATCGTCGGCCGCTGGCGGGAGTTCATCCGGCGGTGCCAGGGGAAGCTGCCCAACTTCCCTGTCGACCTGGGACTTGAGCCCGGCGGCGACCTGCCCAGGCAGAAGCTCATGCGCGAGATGCTCGTCGACGCGGACTCCGCCGCGGCGTTCGAGTCGTACTGCCGGCCCTTCGGCGGCAGCCTCGTCGGTGTGCTGGCCGCAACCAGCCTCATCGTTCACGAGATCGGCGGGCAGCCCGTCTACCGTTCGGTCGTGCCGTTCCACACCCGGGTGAAGTCCAAGTGGTCCAACTCCGTGGGCTGGTATGTCGGCGGTGCGCCGATCGAGGTCCCCATGGACCAGGCACCCGACCTCCCGAGCGCCCTCAAGGCCGTGCGCGCCGAACTGCAGGCCAACAGGTCGCTGGCGCGCATGCCGCTGGCCCGGGTGCTGCGTCTGCTCGGTTCGGACTTCCGCCCGACCTCGCCCGACCTGTACTCGATCGTCTCGTTCGTCGACGGGCGGGGCATCCCCGGTTCGGAGCGTTGGGACGAACTGGCGGCCTACGGGCTCGTCCGGGTGTCGTACGGCGACCAGGTGTGCATCTGGCTCAACCGGCTCCACGAGGGCCTGTGGTTCACCTGCCGCTACCCCGACACCGACATCGCGTACAAGAACATGCGGCTGTACATCGAGCGGCTGCGGGACGTGATCCTCACCGTGGCCCGCGAGCGGCAACTGGCCGACGAACTCGCCCGGCGCGATCTTGTCGGGTGAACCAGGATCTGTACGGACAGTGCCCCCGACGGTGTCGTCGGGGGCACTGTCATGGAGCCCCCTGTCGGATTCGAACCGACGACCTACGCATTACAAGTGCGTTGCTCTGGCCATCTGAGCTAAGGAGGCACGGCACGCGTACGTGCCGTACGCGCCCGTGCAGTGTACCCAGGTCCCGGTCGCGCCCTGTCGAAAATTTCCGCGAAGTTCACATGCCTCCAGGTGCTGACAGACCCGGAAACGCCAGGTAGCGTCCTGACCCAGTTCGCTCATGTGGACTACACCAACCACCTTCCTACAACGGATCGTCCGGCACGTTCCTGCCGGTAGAAGGGGGCCCATTCACCATGGCCACTGTTTCGTTCGACAAGGCGACCCGGATCTACCCGGGCACCGAGAAGCCCGCCGTGGACGCGCTCGAGATCGAGATCGAGGACGGCGAGTTCCTCGTTCTGGTCGGCCCGTCCGGCTGCGGCAAGTCCACCTCGCTCCGCATGCTGGCGGGGCTCGAGGACGTCAACGCCGGCGCCATCCGCATCGGCGAGCGCGACGTGACGCACCTGCCGCCGAAGGACCGGGACATCGCCATGGTGTTCCAGAACTACGCGCTGTACCCGCACATGACCGTCGCCGACAACATGGGCTTCGCGCTCAAGATCGCCGGCGTCAACAAGGCCGAGATCCGCAAGAAGGTCGAAGAGGCCGCGAAGATCCTCGACCTGACCGACTACCTGGACCGCAAGCCGAAGGCCCTGTCCGGTGGTCAGCGCCAGCGTGTCGCCATGGGTCGCGCCATCGTGCGTGAGCCCCAGGTGTTCCTCATGGACGAGCCGCTGTCCAACCTGGACGCCAAGCTCCGTGTGTCCACCCGTACGCAGATCGCGTCGCTGCAGCGCCGTCTCGGCATCACCACCGTCTACGTCACCCACGACCAGGTCGAGGCCATGACGATGGGCGACCGCGTGGCCGTGCTCAAGGACGGTCTGCTCCAGCAGGTCGACTCCCCGCGCAACATGTACGACCGCCCGGCCAACCTCTTCGTCGCGGGCTTCATCGGCTCCCCGGCCATGAACCTGGTCGAGGTCCCGATCACCGACGGCGGTGTGAAGTTCGGCAACAGTGTCGTCCCGGTCAACCGTGACGCCCTGAAGGCCGCCTCCGACAAGGGTGACCGCACCGTCACCGTCGGTGTCCGCCCCGAGCACTTCGACATCGTCGAGGAGAACGGCGGCGCCGCCAGCGCCCTGACGAAGGACACCGAGGACGCCCCGGCCGGTCTCGCGGTCTCCGTCAACGTCGTCGAGGAGCTCGGCGCCGACGGCTACGTCTACGGCACCGCCGAGGTCGGCGGCGAGACCAAGGACCTGGTCGTGCGTGTCGAGGGCCGCCGGGTGCCGGAGAAGGGCTCCACGCTGCACGTCGTGCCGCGGCCGGGCGAGACCCACGTGTTCTCGACCTCCACGGGCGAGCGCCTCACCGACTGAACCGACTGAACCGTCCGAGTCGCCCGACTCGCAAAACCACCAACCGGGGTGAATTCACCCAGGTTGACGAATGGGGCCCCGCAGCCTGCTGCGGGGCCCCTCTCGTTGTCGACAAATACCCCGGCAGACCGGTCATTTCGAGCGCCGTGCGTCAACCCCGTACCCAATCCGAGGCAGTTCTTCATCCCCCGAACCGGTGACTAAATGTCGCCAAATCATCACCGGGCGCTACCCTCACTCGCGTGAAGCACTCCACTAACCAACAGACGCGACGCGGCCGGGGCCCCGCCCGCCGGATCGGCCGCACCCTCGCCCTCGTCCTGCCCGTCGTCCTGGTGCTTTCCGGGACCCTCGCGGTCACGCGAGTCAACTGGACGGGGAACCCCTCGAACTCGGTCCTCGCCGCGTCCGACACGATCGAAGACGGCAAGAGCGCCGTGGCGGTCCACCGCGCCCCGCAGGACGTGCTGCGCGACCAGCTCCTGGCCGAGCTCCAGGAGAAGAACCCGGGCGTGGCGCTCACGCACCTCCAGCAGGCCGTGAACGAGCGCCCGTCGCTCGCCAAGCACTGCGTGGCCATCGCCCGGGCCTTGGGCCGCGCCGCGGTGCGTGTGTACGGGCCGACGCGTGCGCAGTCGTACGCCCGGCCGGTCTGCGACACGTCCTTCGCCTCGGGGGTCGCGGCCTCGCACGTATGAGGCCGTCCCGCTGCCGACACTGCGGACAGTTCGGAGGAGGGTAACGGCTGATTAAGGATGGGTTGCCGGCTCCGGCCGGGGGCGGGGCGCGCCGTACAGTTCGGTCATGACCGATCCGAACGCCGCGTTCCGCCCCGTTCAAGCCGTCGTCCTGGCCGGGGGCCAGGGCTCCCGGCTGCGCCCCTACACCGACGACCGGCCCAAGCCGATGGTCGAGATCCCCGGTACGGGGACTCCGATCATCGGCCATCAGCTTGTGTGGCTGGCCGAGGAGGGCGTGACGGACGTGGTGGTCAGCTGCGGCCATCTCGCCGACGTCCTGGAGAAGTGGCTCGAGACGGCCGATCTGCCGGTGCGGGTGAAGACGGTCGTGGAGACCGAGCCGCTGGGCCGCGGCGGTGGCCTCAAGTACGCCGCCGCGCACCTCCCCCACCCGGACCGGGCCTGGTACGCCACCAACGGCGACATCTGGACCCGGTTCTCGCTGCGGGACATGGCGGACTTCCACACCGAGCGGGACGCTGTCGCGACTCTGGCGCTGGCTCGGCCCCGGATTCCCTGGGGTGCGGTGAAGACCGACGGGTTCGGGCACATCACCGACTTCATCGAGGCGCCGCCGTCGACGTTCGAGATCAATGCGGGTGTGTACGTCTTCTCTCCCGAGTTCGCCGGGTTGCTTCCCGAGCGGGGGGATCACGAACGGACGACCTTTCCCCATCTGGCGCGGGAGCGGCGGCTGGCCGGGTTTCCGATTCCTCAGGGGGCGTATTGGCGTGCGATCGATACGGCGAAGGATCTGACCGAGGCTGCGAAGGAGCTGGCCGCTCTGGGGCGGTGAGAGCTCGGGCGTGCCGGTTCGTTTTCGGCTGCGGGTGGGTGGGGGCTGGTCGCGCCGTTCCCCGCGCCCCTCAAAGCCGGTCGACGTACGTAGAAGGGGTCCCGCACGACGAAAGTGCGGGACCCCTTCACGTGGGCGGTGGCTAGCCCAGGAGGCCGCCCACCAGGCCCGAGTCGCCGGAGGAGGAGCCTCCGGAGCCGGTGCCGCCGCTCGGGGCGCCTGTGGAGCCGCCGGAGGTAGGGCCCGAGCTGGTGCTGGGGGTGCCGCCGGACGGGGACTGCTGGGACGGGGACTGGCCCGTGCCCTGGGTCTGACTGGGGGCACCGCCGGTTGCGGTGGCACCCGGGGTGGTCGCCGCGTCGGACGGGGTGGAGCCGGCGGTGGCGCCCTGGGTGGGCGAGTTCGAGGCCGACGGCGACTGCTTGTGCTGCTTGCTGGGCTCCTGCGGGAGCGGGGAACCCGGCAGTTCGTTGCGCGGGGCCTCGCCGGGGCCGGGGACCACCACGCGGTCGGCGTCGCGGACCGCGCCGCCGAGCAGCGAGCCGACGAGCAGCGTGACGCCGGTCGCGATCGCCGTGACGAGGGCGCCGCGGCGCAGGACGTAGCTGCGCAGCTCCCAGATGTCGGAGGCGGGTCCGAGGCGCCGCCAGGCGGTGCCTGCGAGGCGGCCGTCGACGGAGTAGACGGGGGCGCCGGCGATGATCAGCGGGGACCAGGCGGCGAGGTAGATGATGTCGGGGGCGTCGTAGGCGGGGACCGTCTTCCAGCTGACGGTGACGATGAGCGCGGCGGAGAGCAGGGCGCCGAAGACGGCGGCTACGCGCTGCCAGCAGCCGAGGACCGTGAGGACGCCGACGACGACCTGCGCGAAGGCGATGACGAGGCCGGAGCCGACGGGGTGCTGGAGGGCGAACTGGCGCAGTGGCTCGGCGACTTCCCAGGGGTGCAGGGTGTTGAGCCACTTGACCATGGAGCCGCGCTTGCCGCCGTCGAAGTAGACGGGGTCGCAGAGCTTGCCCATGCCGGCGTAGATGGAGATGAAGCCGAGGAAGATGCGCAGGGGGAGCAGGACGACGCCGAGGTTCATCCGGCGGCCGGGGTAGTAGGCGTGCCGGGCCGGGTCGTCGCCGTGGCGCTTGGCCGAGCGGCCTGTGTCGTCCGCCTCGTCGGGGTCTTCGAAGTCCTCGAACTCCTCGGCGCCGTAGGCCTGTTCCTCGTCGTATGTGCTGCCGACCGTGCGCATGTCGGGGAGGAGGCGGGTGCCGCCGAGGTCGTCGCTGTGGCTGCGCTGGGCGCCGACGATGGGGGTTTCGACGGTCTGGTCCAGCTCGTCGTAGACCTCGTCGTAGCCGCCGACGTCGACGCGCGGGATGACCTGGGTGGCTCCGGCGTCGGCCGACGAGTCCTCGCCGTGCCGGACGCTGCCTCCCCGTACGGCCTGGAGCAGACGGTGCGCGCCGGTGTCGTCGGGGGCGGACCGGCCGCTCCAGACGACGGGGCGGCGCCGGGCGGCTCCCGCCCGGCCCGCGGCGGTGCCGACGACGGGCATGCGGGCGGCTTCGGCAGCGCTCAACAGCCGTGCGATCCGCGGCGATTGGGTGCGTGGCGAGGCGCTCAGCTGCACGCGGAAACTGGCGTGATTGACGACGACCTGCGCCGGATCGCTCGGCACCTTCACCATGGTCAGCGCGGGAGCGTCGTCGTATCCCGACGGGCCGACCCCCGTGGGTGTGCGGGGTGTTCTGGTGTCCACACTCATCTAACCGAGTGACGTGTCGTTAGGACACTGCTTTGACTCGCCGGAAGTGTCCGGACCCCGTCAAGCTTGTCCTGAACGCCCAGAACGACCCGCACGGGTGAGGCTATGGACGCGTGTTCACACGCGCCGACGCACGGCCTCGTACAGCACGATCCCCGCGGCCACACCGGCGTTGAGCGACTCCGCGCCACCCGGCATCGGAATCCGCACCCGGAAGTCGCATGTCTCGCCGACCAGGCGGGACAGGCCCTTGCCCTCGCTGCCGACGACGATGACCACGGGGCCCTCAAGGGCCTCCAGCTCACCGATCTCGTGCTCGCCGTCGGCGGCGAGGCCGACGACCACGATGCCCGCCTTCTTGTACGACTCCAGGGCGCGGGTGAGGTTGGTGGCGCGGGCGACGGGGGTGCGGGCCGCCGTACCGGCCGACGTCTTCCAGGCACCGGCGGTCATGCCGGCCGCGCGGCGCTCGGGCACGACGACGCCGTGGCCGCCGAAGGCCGCGACGGAGCGGACGACGGCGCCGAGGTTGCGCGGGTCGGTCACGCCGTCGAGGGCGACGATCAGCGGGTCCTCGCCGTCGTCGTGGGCGGCGCTCGCCAGGTCCTCGGGGTGGGCGTACTCGTACGGCGGGACCTGGAGGACGAGCCCCTGGTGGTTGAGGCCGTTGGTCATGCGGTCGAGCTCGGGGCGGGGGGCCTCCATGAGGTTGATGCCGCCGCGTTCGGAGGCGAGCTGGAGGGCCTCGCGGACGCGCTCGTCGTTGTCGATGAACTGCTGCACGTAGAGGGTGGACGCGGGCACGCCCTCGCGCAGCGCCTCGACCACCGGGTTACGGCCGACGACCATCTCGGACGTGCCCCTGCCGCCGCGGCCGCGTGGCGCGGGACGGCGTACGGCCTGCTTCGCCTTGGCGTTGGCGATGCGGTTCTTCTTGTGGCCCTTGCGCATCTCGGCGGGCGGGGTCGGGCCCTTGCCCTCCAGGCCCTTGCGCCGCTGGCCGCCACTGCCGACCTGCGCGCCCTTCTTGCCGGACATGCGGCGGTTGTTGGCTGCCATGACCTACCCGTCTGCTCTCTGAAGAAGTGAAGCGTGTGTTCGTACGTCTATGAAGTGTGCCGCCCGGAGGACCGAGCGGCACAATCGATCTTCTGTTCAGCGGCCGGGGCTCAGCGCGGGCCGAGGCTCCAGCGCGGGCCCTGGGGGCTGTCCTCGATGGCCAGGCCGGACTGGTTGAGCTGGTCGCGGATGGCGTCCGCGGTGGCCCAGTCCTTGCGGGCGCGGGCGGCCTCGCGCTGGTCGAGGACCAGGCGTACGAGGCTGTCGACGACGCCGTGCAGATCCTCGCCGCGGTCGGCCTCGCCGGCCCAGTGCGGATGGAGGGGGTCGAGCCCGAGGATGCCGAGCATCGCGCGCACCTCGGCGAGGCGGGCGACAGCGGCTTCCTTGTCGTCGGCGGCGAGGGCGGAGTTGCCCTGCCGGACCGTCGTGTGCACGATCGCGAGGGCCTGGGGCACGCCCAGGTCGTCGTCCATCGCCTCGGCGAAGGCGGGCGGCACCTCGGCGGAGGGCTCGACGACGCCGGCCTTCTCCACGACGCGCTGCACGAACCCCTCGATGCGCGCGAACGCCGACTCGGCCTCGCGCAGCGACTCCTCGCTGTACTCGATCATCGAGCGGTAGTGCGGGGTGCCGAGGTAGTAGCGCAGCACGATGGGCCGCCACGTCTTGACCATCTCGCTCACGAGCACGCTGTTGCCGAGCGACTTCGACATCTTGTCGCCGGCCATGGTCACCCAGGCGTTGTGCACCCAGTACTGCGCGAAGTCGTCGCCGTAGGCCTTGGCCTGGGCGATCTCGTTCTCGTGGTGCGGGAAGATCAGGTCGAGGCCGCCGCCGTGGACGTCGAAGGCGGTGCCGAGGTACTTGTGCGCCATGGCCGAGCACTCCAGGTGCCAGCCGGGACGCCCGCGGCCCCACGGGGTGGCCCAGGTCGGCTCGCCGGGCTTGGCGGACTTCCACATGGCGAAGTCGCGCGGGTCCCGCTTGCCGGTCTCGCCGACGCCCGCGGGCTGCTGCAGGTTGTCGAGCTCCTGGCGCGAGAGCTCCAGGTAGCCCGGGAAGGAGCGCACGTCGAAGTAGACGTTGCCGTCGGCCTCGTACGCGTGACCGCGCTCGATCAGGCCCTGCATCATCTCGACCATTTCGGTCACATGGCCGGTGGCCCGCGGCTCGTACGTCGGCGGGAGGCAGCCGAGCGCGGTGTAGCCGTCGTTGAACGCGCGCTCGTTCTCGTAGCCGATCGACCACCACGGGCGGCCCTGCTCGGCCGCCTTGGCGATGATCTTGTCGTCGATGTCCGTGACGTTCCTGATGAAGGTCACGTCATAGCCGCGGTACTCGAACCAGCGGCGCATGATGTCGAAGTTGAGGCCCGAGCGGATGTGCCCGATGTGCGGTGCGGACTGCACGGTGGCGCCACACAGGTAGATCGAGACACAACCCGGCTTGAGCGGGGTGAAATCACGGATCTGCCGGGCGCTGGTGTCGTACAGCCGAATAGTCACCACTCCAGGGTAGTGGGCGGAAGGGAGTGCCTTGCGCCCCTTCCGCTCAAGGGGGACGGTTTCGTGACGTTCACCCTCGGTCGACCCGCACCACCAGCGCCGTTGCGACCGCCATCAGGCCCTCCTCGCGGCCCGGGAAGCCGAGCCCGTCGGTCGTCGCACCCGACACCGACACCGGCGCTCCGGCCGCCTCGGACAGCAGCTTCTGGGCCTCGTCGCGGCGCTTGCCGATCTTCGGGCGGGGGCCCACGACCTGTACGGCGATGTTGCCGATGTGGAAGCCCGCCTCGCGGACGATGCGGGCGGCCTCCGTGAGGAGGGTGACGCCGGATGCGCCCGACCATTCGGGGCGGCCGGTGCCGAAGTGCTGACCCAGGTCACCGAGGCCGGCGGCGGAGAAGAGCGCGTTGCACGCGGCGTGTGCGACGACGTCCGCGTCCGAGTGGCCGGCCAGACCCGGGCCCTCGCCCTCCCACTTCAGGCCCGCGCACCACAGCTCGCGGCCCTCCTCGAAGGCGTGGATGTCGGTGCCGATGCCGACCTGGGGCAGCGGCGAAAACGGCTCAGAAGCCATCGTTCAGCCTCCTGCGGGCCAGGACCGCCTCCGCCAGGACCAGGTCCAGCGGGCGCGTGACCTTGAAGGCCTCCTCGTGGCCGGGTACGACCACGACCTGCAGGCCCAGCTGCTCGATCATGCTCGCGTCGTCCGTGACGTCGTCGGTCACCGTCTCGTGGGCACGGATCAGCGTGGCCCGGTCGAATCCCTGCGGAGTCTGTACGGCACGGAGGCGGGCCCGCTCCGGGGTGGCCACCACCGGCTCCGGCTCGCCCGCCTCGCCCGCCGGCTCGACCTCCTTCACCGTGTCGGCGAGGGGCAGCGCGGGCACCACGGCCGGCGCTCCCTCCCGTACCGCCTCGATCACTGCGTCCACCGTGTCCACCGGGACGAGCGGCCGTGCGGCGTCGTGGACCAGCACGATGTCGTAGTCGGGCGGCAGTGCGTCGAGGCCGAGCTTCACGGACTCCTGGCGCGAGTCGCCGCCGGGGACGACGAGGAAGTCGGTCCGCTCGGGCAGTGCGTGCGCGTCGAGAAGCGACTTCACCTCGGGCGCGCCGTCGGGCGGCGCCACGACCACGACCAGGGAGACGGAGCGGGACGCGGCCATCGCGCGCACCGCGTGGATCAGCATGGGAGTGCCGCCCAGCGCACGGAGCGCCTTGGGGGCGCCCGGACCGAGGCGTACGCCCCGGCCTGCGGCCGGGATCACGGCGGCCGTTCGGGCACTTGTACGGTCTCCGACGGGCGAAGGGCGCGAATCGTCAGACATCGGTTCCTGTCAGGTTTGTGTGCTCGGCCTTGGTGGGTATGGCCTGGGGAGTGCCGGGCGCGACGCCTTGACCGGACCCTTCCGTGACATCGGTCGAGCCAGCTGCCCGGGCCCGGCACGCCAAGTATCGGGTGCCTGCCCCGAAGAAGACGTACTCAAGACGTGCGTACGGCGTCCGAGTACGGACATGCCGCAGCGCCCGGCGACAGTGGAGCTGTCATCGGGCACCGCGGCATTTCGATGTACTGAGTGCTGAAGCGGGCTTTCGCCTGCGTCAGGTTCAGGACGCGAGAACCTCGTCGAGCAGGGCCTCGGCCTTGTCCTCGTTCGTGTTCTCCGCGAGGGCGAGCTCGCTCACCAGGATCTGGCGGGCCTTGGCGAGCATGCGCTTCTCACCGGCGGACAGTCCGCGCTCACGCTCACGACGCCACAGGTCACGCACCACTTCCGCAACCTTGATGACATCGCCGGAGGCGAGCTTCTCCAGATTTGCCTTGTAACGACGCGACCAGTTCGTGGGCTCCTCGGCGTACGGAGCGCGCAGCACCTCGAAGACCCGGTCCAGCCCGTCCTGACCGACCACATCACGCACGCCGACGAACTCCGCATTGTCCGCTGGCACACGTACCGTCAGGTCACCCTGGGCGACCTTCAGCACCAAGTAGGTCTTGTCCACGCCTTTGATCTGGCGAGTTTCGATGGCCTCGATCAGCGCGGCCCCGTGATGGGGATAGACCACGGTGTCGCCAACCTTGAACGTCATGTGACAGGTACCCCTTCCGTGGCTATCCAGGGTAACACGGAAACCGCGCGTTCTGAATGGCGTTTTCGCAGGTCAGGGCATATCTCGGGGCTTGACAACAGCAACAGGAACGTGCTGCGCGGGCCGAGCGGAAGAAGGTATTCGCAGGTCGGAGCGGCTCTCCGGGGGAGGTGAAACGCGTACGTTACACACATCCGGAGCCCTCTACGAGTGGACGAACGTCCGCATATGTCTGGTTCCAGATGTGCGACTTCCGCTACTCCGTTCGGTGCCGGGAGTCGCTTCCTCGTCGATTCCGGAATTGATCACAGACACCCGCCCGCGTGGTCGGTTGTTCCTCGGTTGTTCCACCGGATGATCAATTCCGGGGCGGTCGCGCATTCCTTCACGGAAATTTTGCGCGACGCCGCTCAGGTATGGCGGAGGGACTTATGTGAATGCCGGACGAGCCCCCCTCCGCTACCCCCTGCCGAGGGAAGCGGAGCGCTTGGGGAGGGTCGGGTGCGGTCCCTCGGGAACGGCTCGGTAACCTAAGGCCGCTGACAGACACTTAGGGCGGCTTTATCGGTCGCCACGCTCGAGTCAAGGAGTTGCCGCCGCCGTGAGCAGCAGCCTTCGACGCGGCGCTCTCGCCGCCGCCGCCATCGCGTTCTCGATCACCTCGCTCGCCGCGTGCGGTGCGGGCGGCGACGCCCAGACGCTGGAGGTCGAGCCGGACAACGCGGCGACCAAGGTCGGCGACATCAAGGTGCAGAACGCCCTGGTCATCACCCAGCCGAAGATCGAGGCGGCCGGCCCGGCCGTGATCTCGGCGACCCTCTTCAACAACGGTGACACCGCGCAGACCGTGGACTCGATCACCCTCCCGAACGTCAACGCGACCGCCGAGGTCAAGCCGGCCAAGGGCAGCGGCAAGATCGTCGTCCCGGCGCACGGCTCCGTGGTGATCGGCGGCAAGGGCAACGCCAGCGCCGTGCTGGCCAACGGACGCGAGGCGGTCCAGGACGGCAGCGTCCGCAAGGTCACCTTCACCTTCAGCAAGACCGGCGACGTGAGCCTGCGGGCCTTCGTGGTCCCGGCCGACAGCTACTTCAAGAAGTGGGGTCCGACCAACATCCCGACGGTCACCCCCTCCACCAGCCCCAAGCCCACCGAGAGCGCGACGGGCTCCCCGACCCCGACGAACTCGGCGTCCACGTCGACCTCGGCCACCCCGACCGACGCGGCCTCCGCGAGCGCGACGGCTCAGTGAGCAGCCGTACGGCGTCCGCGTCGTCGTAGACGAAAAGGGTGGGACCTCTTCGGGAGGTCCCGCCCTTCTGCGTAGGTGGGCGCGGTTTACGGCTCGAACTTGTAGCCGAGGCCGCGGACCGTGACCAGGTACCTGGGCGCGCCCGGGTCCGGCTCGATCTTGGCGCGCAGGCGCTTGACGTGGACGTCGAGGGTCTTGGTGTCGCCCACGTAGTCGGCGCCCCAGACACGGTCGATGAGCTGCATGCGGGTCAGCACGCGGCCGGCGTTGCGCAGCAGCATCTCGAGCAGGTCGAACTCCTTGAGGGGCAGGTCGACCTTGGAGCCGGAGACCGTGACCACATGGCGGTCCACGTCCATGCGGACCGGACCGGCCTCCAGCGCGGCCGGGGTGACCTCCTCGGGCTCGCCGCGGCGGCGCAGGACGGCGCGGATGCGGGCGACCAGCTCGCGCGAGGAGAACGGCTTGGTGACATAGTCATCGGCTCCTATTTCCAGGCCGACGACCTTGTCGATCTCGCTGTCCTTGGCGGTCACCATGATGACGGGGACATTGGAGCGGCCGCGCAGCTGGCGGCACACCTCGGTGCCCGGCAGGCCGGGCAGCATCAGGTCGAGGAGGACGAGGTCGGCGCCGTTGCGCTCGAACTCGTCGAGTCCGTCGGGCCCGGTGGTCGCGACGGCGACCTCGAAGCCCTCTTTGCGGAGCATGTATGACAGGGCGTCGGAGAAGGACTCCTCGTCCTCGACGACGAGCACACGGGTCACGGAAGGACCTCCGGGGCGGGAAGCGGTTCGTACGGGGATGACTGGGGGGTGGTTCGGCCGGCCTCGTCGTCGAGATCGTCCGGGTCGGGGTGTTGGTGCGCGCGGTCGCGGGCAGCCCCCGCCTCCGGCAGCCTCAGGGTGAACGTGGAGCCCTGACCCTCGGAGCTCCACACCGTGACCTCCCCGCCGTGCGAGGCGGCCACGTGCTTGACGATCGCCAGCCCCAGGCCCGTACCGCCGGTGGCACGGGAGCGAGCGGGGTCGACGCGGTAGAAGCGCTCGAAGATGCGCTCCTTGTCCTTGTCGGAGATGCCGATGCCCTGGTCGGTCACGGCGACCTCGATCAGGTCTCCGCCGGGCACGGTCACCCGGCGGGCGGCTATGCCCACACGAGTGCGGGCCGGACTGTAGTTGACGGCGTTCTCCACAAGGTTGCCCAGAGCGGCGGCCAGCTGACCGCGGTTGCCCCAGACGTGCAGGTCGGCGGTGCCGCCGGCGGCCATGGTGATCTGCTTGGTGCCGGCCTGGTGGCGGCAGCGGTCGATGGCCTCGGCGACGAGCTCGTCCACGCGGACGGGCTCGGCGTCCTCGAGGGGGTCGTCGTTCTGCACCCTCGAGAGGTCGATGAGCTCCTGCACCAGGTTGGTGAGCCGGGTGGCCTCGATCTGCATACGGCCGGCGAAGCGCTCCACCGCCTCCGGGTCGTCGGAGGCGTCCATGACGGCCTCGGACAGGAGGGAGAGCGCGCCGACGGGCGTCTTCAGCTCATGGCTCACGTTCGCGACGAAGTCGCGTCGCACCGCTTCGATGCGGCGGGCCTCGGTGAGGTCCTCGACCAGCAGGAGCACCAGCCGGGAGCCGAGCGGGGCCACGCGCGCGGAGACGGCGAGAGCCTCGCCCCGCCCGGTCCCCCGCCGCGGCAGGTCCAGCTCCACCTGGCGTATCTCCCCGTCCCGCCGGGTGTCCCTGGCCATCTTCAGCATCGGCTCGACGGAGAGCCGGCCGCCGCGGACCAGGCCGAGGGCGTACGCCGCCGAGCTGGCCTTGACGACCGCGTCGGCCTCGTCCAGGACGACGGCCGAGGAGCGGAGCACGGAGAGGACGGTGTCCACGCCCGGCGGAAGCACCGGGTCCGTGTGCAGGGAGGTGCGGGTCGGGCGCTTCTGCTCCCGCTCGCTCCAGCGGAACGCCAGCATGGCGATCACGCCGGTGAGCACCCCGGCGATCGCTGCCGCTGCGGCGACCGCCGCGTTCACGTCCATGCAAACAGGTTAGGCATGGGGTACGACATCCCCACAGCCGTCGAGGTGCGACCTCGAACACTCGTCGCCCAGAGTTCACCTAGGAGCTAGGGATGGTTCATTTGGGGTGACGGAAACCGACGCGTACAAGCCGGATCGTGGGAGCGTGGGGTCACAGGGCCGGTTTTTCGCGGCTGGTTTCCGACCCCCGGAAGCCTTGAGGCATACGTAAGAGAGGGACCCCTGATGCGGGACGCGTACCACGAGGAACTGGATTCGATCGGCGACGGTCTGGTGGAGATGGCCCGGCTGGTCGGGTCGGCGATCGGACGCGCCACGACCGCCATCCTCGACTCCGACCTGAAGCTGGCCGAAAACGTCATCGAGGCCGACAAGAAGGTCGACGACCTCCAGCACGACCTGGAGGCCCGGGCCATAGCGCTGCTGGCCCGGCAGCAGCCGGTGGCCACGGACCTCCGTATCGTCGTCACCTCGCTCCGTATGTCGGCCGACCTGGAGCGTTCGGGCGACCTGGCCCAGCACGTGGCGAAGCTCGCCCGCCTCCGCTTCCCCGAGCGCGCGATCCCGGTCGACCTGCACGCGACGATCCTGGAGATGGGCCAGCTGGCGCAGCGTCTGATGGCGAAGGCGGCCGAGGTGATCGTCACCAAGGACGTCGACCTGGCGCTGCAGCTGGAGCAGGACGACGACGAGATGGACCTCCTGCACCGCACGCTCTTCCAGCACCTGCTGGACGACCGCTGGCAGCACGGCATCGAGACGGCGGTGGACGTCACCCTCCTCGGCCGCTACTACGAGCGGTTCGCCGACCACGCGGTGTCGGTGGCCAAGCGCGTCGTGTTCCTGGTGACGGGTGAGCACGCGGACGAGCTGCAGGCCGACATCCAGCCGGAGATCCAGCCGGTGGCGGGGGTCGAGGGGGCGTAAACCGGAGGGGCAGGGCGTGCGGGCGCCACAGTGCGCCGTTGATGCGCCCAGCGGAACGGGCATCCAATGGGCACAGGCACCAGCCTCTAGGCCTCCAGGAGGACCCATGGCCGAAGCCCCCACCACGCCGGACCCGACGCAGGAGCGCGAGACGGACCAGCCCGCCGAGATCAGGAGCCTCCCGCTCTTCGGAGCGTGCGGCTGCGGCTCGGGCTGCGGCTGCGGGTGCCAGTCGGGCAATCCCTGCCAGTGCGGCTGAGTGCGCAGGCCGCTCTTCTTGTACGACGGTGACTCTTCTCGTACGCCGACGAAGGGCCTCGGTGACCACGTGCACCGGGGCCCTTCGTCATGCGCTCGCACAGGCGGCCGTGCGGGCGCAGCATGGAAGAGGAGAGGAATGGGGGGCGTAGCCGAAGACCGGAAGAAAAGGAGGCGCGGTGTCATGGCCAAGTTCATGGACGTACACCACGGGATGAAGGGCATCACTGCGGAGCAGCTGCGGCAGGCCCACAATGCCGACCTCGCCATAGAGAAGGACGAGGCCGTCCACTTCGAGAAGGCCTGGGCGGACCCCGAGTCCGGCACGGTCTACTGCCTCTCCGAGGCGCCCTCGGCCGAAGCGGTCCAGCGGATCCACGAGCGGGCGGGCCACAAGGCGGACGAGATCGTCCCGGTACCGCTGACGGTCTGACGACATCAGTGCGCGGCGCGGCGGCGCGCCCGGAGGCGGATCACGAGGTGCGTGCCGAGGACGACGGGGACGAGGACGTCGACGATCCGGACGGTGCGGAGGAAGATGTCGGCCGGTGAGGTGGCGGTGTCCCAACCGTGCGGCAGGCCGATGAGTACGGCGGAGGTCAGCAGGGACAGAAGACAGGACCAGACAACAGCAGTCCCCAGATGAACAACCCACTCCGGTGCGCGAAGCCTCCCGACCCACCGAAGCGCGAGCGCCCGCGCGGGCACGACCCCGCCGCCGCTCACCAGACACGCCAGGAACACGACGGCCACGACCCCGCCCCCGTACCCGGCCACCGCCCACACGACGCCGAGCACGACACCGGCGAGCGCGAGCCCCACCCACCAGGCCGCAGTGAGCTGCCGCTCCATGATTCCCCGCCCCCTCAGAACTGATCGCGCCACGATGCCATGGCCGGGGGTGGAGTGGAACCTGCCCGCGACAGGTGAACGCGAGTTGCGAAATCCACCGATGAGTTCCGCAGGCTGGGCCGGTCTACTCCGGCGTACGCCATCGAACCTCGGACTGGAGACCCACGATGACCACTCCCGCACACGCCGGCCGCATGCTGTTCGTGAACATCCCCGTGGCGGACCTCGAGCGCAGCAAGGCGTTCTTCGCGCGGCTCGGGTTCGGCTACAACCCGATGTTCACCGGCGAGACCGCCGCCTGCATGCTCGTCGGCGAGCAAGCCTCCGTCATGCTGCTCAGCCGCGAGACGTTCGCGCAGTACTCGAAGCTGCCGATGGCCGATCCCACCACGCACGCGCTGGCGCTGTACTGCTTCAGCGTGTCATCCCGCGATGAGGTCGACACGGTCGCCGAGGCCGCGCTCGCCGCGGGCGGCTCCGAGGCGGATGGCCCCGAGGACCACGGCTTCATGTACTCACGCAGCTTCTTCGACCTCGACGGCCACGGCTGGCAGGTCATGTGGATGGATCCGTCGAGCACGGCGGACAGCTCGACTGCCTCCACGGCGGCGAAGGCGTGACCTTGCTCGGACCACCGGTCAACGGCAGGACCGACCTCGCCGGAGAACTCAGGCCCCAAGATCACACGGGCTGAGGTCCCAGAGAGGTCCCTGGGCACGAAAATGCCTCCCACTTGCACCGTAAGTGCAGGTGGGAGGCATGATCACGGAGCCTACTTCTTCTTGCCCTGGTTCTTGACCGCCTCGATCGCTGCCGCTGCCGCCTCGGGGTCGAGGTACTTGCCGCCCTTCGTCACCGGCTTGAAGTCGGCGTCGAGTTCGTAGTAGAGCGGGATGCCCGTCGGGATGTTCAGGCCGGCGATGTCCGCGTCCGAGATGCCGTCCAGGTGCTTGACCAGGGCGCGGAGGCTGTTGCCGTGGGCCGCCACCAGGACCGTGCGGCCCGCGAGGAGGTCCGGGACGATGCCGTCGTACCAGTACGGGAGCATGCGGACGACGACGTCCTTCAGGCACTCCGTGCGCGGGCGCAGCTCCGGGGGGATCGACGCGTAGCGCGGGTCGTCCGACTGGGAGAACTCCGTGCCGTCCTCGAGCGGCGGCGGGGGCGTGTCGTAGGAGCGGCGCCACAGCATGAACTGCTCCTCGCCGAACTCCGCGAGGGTCTGCGCCTTGTCCTTGCCCTGAAGGGCGCCGTAGTGGCGCTCGTTAAGCCGCCAGCTGCGGTGGACCGGGATCCAGTGGCGGTCCGCCGACTCCAGCGCGAGCTGGGCGGTGCGGATCGCGCGCTTCTGGAGCGAGGTGTGGACCACGTCGGGGAGGAGGTCGGCGTCCTTCAGGAGCTCGCCACCGCGGACTGCCTCCTTCTCGCCCTTCTCGTTCAGGTTGACGTCCACCCAGCCGGTGAACAGGTTCTTCGCGTTCCACTCGCTCTCGCCGTGGCGGAGGAGGATCAGCTTGTACGGTGCGTCGGCCATGCCTCAGAGCGTAATCCACGTGTTCGGACCCCAGGAGGCCCGCCCAGCAGGCGGACAGTCGGCGGTCGGTTGACGGGATCCGTTAATTGAGTGGCCATGGACAGGGCAACCTTCGTAAGTTGTGATCACTGCCTGAGCCGCTTACAGCCGCGCCAGTTCCCTGGTCGGCCATCCGTGGGGGATTTCTATGTCAGTCGCCAGTCTGAGACGTGCTGCCCGCGAGACCGTCTCCGGGCTTCCCCGTGAGTTCTGGTGGCTGTGGACCAGCACCCTCGTCAATCGGCTCGGGGCCTTCGTCGCCACCTTCATGGCGCTGTATCTGACGCTGGATCGCGGCTACTCCGCTTCGTACGCGGGTCTCGTCGCGTCTCTGCACGGGCTGGGCGGCGTCGTCTCCTCCGTGGGCGCCGGTGTGATGACCGACCGGCTCGGGCGGCGACCGACGCTGCTCGTCGCGCAGGCCTCCACCGCCGCCTCCGTCGCACTGCTCGGCTTCGTGCACGACCCCGTCGCCATCGCCGGGGTCGCCTTCCTCGTCGGTATGGCGTCCAACGCCTCCCGGCCCGCCGTCCAGGCGATGATGGCCGACATCGTGCGGCCCGAGGACCGGGTGCGGGCCTTCTCGCTCAACTACTGGGCGATCAACCTCGGTTTCGCCGTCTCCTCCATGGCGGCCGGTTTCATCGCCGAGTTCAGCTATCTCGCCGGCTTCCTGATCGAGGCGGGCATGACGGCCGTATGCGCGGTGGTCGTGTTCCTGAAGCTGCCCGAGTCCCGGCCGGAACGCACCTCCGTCGAGAAGGCGGCGGACCAGGTCGGTCTGCGGACCGTCCTGCGCGACCGGCGCTACATGGGTGTGGTCGGGCTGTCCTTCCTCGTCGCCCTCGTCTTCCAGCAGGGGTCGGTCGGTCTGCCCGTCGCGATGGGCGAGGCCGGGTTCACGCCCGCCGACTACGGCATGGCGATCGCCGTCAACGGTGTCCTGATCGTCGCGCTGCAGATCCCGGTCACCCGGTTCATCGAGACCCGGGACCCGCGACGGCTGCTCGTGGCCTCGTCTTTGCTGGCCGGGTACGGCTTCGGGCTCACCGCCTTCGCCGGGTCGGTCGGCGTCTTCGCGCTCACCGTGTGCGTGTGGACCCTCGCCGAGATCGTCAACGCGCCCACCCAGACCAGCCTCGTCGTACGCCTCTCCCCCGTCCACGGCCGCGGCCGCTACCAGGGCATGTACACCCTGTCCTGGTCCCTCGCCGCGCTCGTCGCGCCGCTGATGTCCGGCCTCGTCATCGACCGGCTCGGTGCGGAGTGGCTGTGGGGGCTGTGCGCGGTCGTCGGTACGGCGGCCGGGCTCGGGTACGCGGTGCTGATGCGGCGGCTGCCGGCGGGGGAGCCGGCCGCCACCGAGCCGCCCGCCACCGCGAGGCCCGAGGTCAGCGCGGCCTGAAACGGCGACAAGCCCCCTGCCCGCACTTCTCCGGCGGTAGGGGGCTTGTCGCGTTGCCGCGCTCGTCGATCAGAGGCTGGCGTTCACGCCGACCTGGTGGGGAAGCGCGCCGAGGGTGCCCGCGGCGGTGCCCAGGACCTGCCCCTGGAGCGAGCCGAACTGGGCCAGGAGGTCCGAGCTGCTGAGCGTCGTGTCGCCCGCGGTGACGGCGATCTGCGGGCTCAGGCCGCCGGAGACGGTGTCGAGCTCGGCGTCGGAGATCTCGGCGGTCTGAACCTGGGGAGCGGAGTTCATGAGGAAACTGCCCTTCACATGGGTGTGCACATGGGGGAGCGGCCCGCGGGGGGACAGAAAGCGGGGCGCGGTGCGCAGGATCAAACCACGGAGCGTGCCCGGCATCCAGTGCAAAGCCGCTCGTGACGGGGCAGTTGAACGACCACGCGACCGAACGGTGTGCGCGCCCACACCAATTGGGGCCAGCTTCTCTACAGCAGGCGGGTCACAGCCGGCCGACAGGTATTGCCCCGGCTGCCGCGAACAGGACAACTCCGCACCAACGGAACCCGCCCGCACCAAGGTTGCGCAATCACTGTGCAGATTCCGTCACGGATGCATCCGGGCGCCCTTCAGCACCTTGTCCACCGCGTTCCTGGGCCCGTACACCGCCAGCCCCACGACGTCCAGCTCCTCCGTCCGCACGGCCCGCACCGCCGCCCGGTTGTCCCGGTCGTTGCCGGTCGCGAAGAGGTCGGAGGTGAAGACCGCCCGCGGAAGCGCCCGGGACAGCACGCGTGCGTGCGCCGCCTTCAGCGTCTCCTTGGTGCCCTCGAAGACCAGCACCGGCTGGCGGAACATCGGCAGGTAGCCCACGCCGTCGGCGTCCTCGTACGGCTCCCCGATCACCTCGGGGATCTCCGCGCCGAGCCCGCTGACCAGGAACGCGGTGACATTCAGCCGCTGCCAGGGCTCCAGGTCCTCCCGCAGCAGGACGGCGATCTTGGTGTCGAAACGGACGGGTTCAGTACTCGCGCTGCTCATGCATCGAGACTGCCGGGCGTCGTACGACGTCGTCTTGTACGTTCTTTGCATGGCCCCGCAGCGTTCTCGGCCGGAAGTGTCGGCCTGGCGGCCCCGCATCCCCGGTGTCGTGGAGGTCTTCCACGCGCATTTCACCGAGTACGCCTACCCGATGCACGTCCACGAGGCGTGGACGCTGCTCATCGTGGACGACGGCGCCGTACGGTACGACCTCGACCGGCACGAGCACGGCACCCCGCACGACACGGTGTCCCTGCTCCCGCCGCACGTCCCGCACAACGGCTCCCCCGCCACCCCGCACGGCTTCCGCAAGCGCGTCCTGTATCTGGACGGCACACATCTGCCCGACGGTCTCATCGGGGCCGCCGTCGATCAGCCGGACCTCCAGGATCCCGTCCTGCGGCTGCGGGTCGGTCAGCTGCACACCACGCTCGCGCATGCCGGGGACGAGCTGGAGGCCGAGAGCAGGCTGACGTTCATCGGGGAGCGGCTGCGCGCCCATCTGCGGCCGAGCCTCACCTCCGGGGTCGCCCGGTCCGATCCCGCCCTCGCCCGCCGGTTGCGCGAACTCCTCGACGAGCACGTCGTCGACGGCCTCACCCTCGACCAGGCCGCGGCGCTGGTGCACGCCCATCCCGCCCATCTGGTCCGGGCGTTCAGCACCGCGTACGGCATCGCACCGCACCAGTACCTCAACTCCCGCCGCGTCGACCGTGCCCGCCGGCTGCTCCTCGACGGCCGGCCGCCGGGCGAGGTCGCCTCGGCCACCGGGTTCTTCGACCAGTCCCATCTCACCCGGCATTTCCGGAAGTTGGTGGGGGTCACGCCGGGGCGGTATGCGAAGAGCGTGTGACAAGGACGGCCGCGCGGCGGCCGTGACCGTATCGTCCGGATCATGGACTGGTACGAGTGGCACGACACGTACGACAGAGCGGACTCCCCGCTCGTTCAGCGGCTGGCGACCGTCCAGGGCCGGATTCGTGACGCCCTCGACCGCGCGCCCGCGGGCCCGCTCACCGCGGTGAGTGTCTGTGCCGGACAGGGACACGACCTGATCGGCGCGCTCACCGGGCACCCGCGGCGGCACGACGTGCGGGCGCGGTTGGTGGAACTGGACGAGCGGAACGTCGCGGCGGCCCGGCGCGCGGCCGAGGCCGCCGGGCTCCCGGGCGTCGAGGTCGTCGTCGGAGACGCCGCATCGACCGACCACTACCCGGACCTGGCGCCCGCCGACCTCGTGCTGCTCTGCGGTGTCCTCGGCAACATCACCGACGCCGACGTCGAACGCGTCCTCGACCACTGCACGCAGCTGTGCCGGACGGGCGGCACAGTGGTGTGGACCCGCAACCGCAAGGCCCCCGACCTCGTCCCACAGGTCTGCGCCTGGCTGGAGGAGCGCGGGTTCGAGCGGCAGTGGGTGTCCGATCCCGGATTCGTCCAGGCCGTCGGCGCCCACCGGTACACCGGAAAGCCCCGCCGACTCCCGCTCGGTGAGCGCATGTTCGACTTCATCGGCTACGACACCCTGCGCCGCTCCTGAGTCACAGCTCCCGTTGCGCCTCGTACAGGTTCCGCGGCCGTACGGCGCCCGTCGTGCCGTAGAGCTCCAGGCGTGTGTGCAGGTCCCCGGTGAAGTCGGGGACGTCGATCTGGTCGAAGTCGGTGACGGTGTTGAGGCCGACCGTCGCGGAGTACGGGGCGAGGCCGTCGAGCTTCATCAGGCCCGCCCTGCCGTTGGTCACCCGGACGTTCCAGTGCGTGAAGCGGGCGCCGAAGAGCGGGCCGGCGTTCGCGTCGCCGCCGTGGCGGCCGTTGTTGTTGACCGTGATGTCGGTGCGGACGTTGGCGAAGGGCAGGCCGCGGTGGCTGTCGAAGGTGCCCATCTGCATCTCGCCGCGTGACCAGACGTTGTGGGAGGAGAGCCCTTCGACGTTGATGCCGTGGAGTTGGGTGTCGGCGGGGGCCGGGACCGTGCGCTGCTCGATCGTGAAGTCCTCGATCAGGTTGTCGTGCGAGCCCTCGCGACAGAAGTAGGGGTGGTGTTCGCCCCGGCCGCCGACCCGGGTGCGGCGCAGGGTGCAGGAGGACGCGGCGACCAGGCCGAAGCCGTTGTCGACGTTGCGGACCGTCACGTCGTCCGCCCAGCAGTCGTAGGTGCATTGGAGTACGACGCCGTTGTATCCCTTGTCGAGGAGGTGCGGGGACTGGGGGGTCTCCATCACTTCCAGGGTGAGGCCTTCCACGCCCGCGCCCGTCAACTCCCTTACGTGTGTGGTGAATTGGGGGTTCCACTCGGGGCGCAGGTCCAGTGGGAGCGGGCGTTCCAGGGTGACTCTGCGGCCGCGGACGTGTGCGATGCGGACGGGCCATTCGTAGGGGACGTAGCTGAGCAGCTTGGTCTTGTCGGTCCAGTAGTACGACGCCGGGCCCGGGCCGCCGCCGCACATGTGCTGGAGGAGGGTGTGGGACGGGTCGTCCGCGACGCGGAGGAGGACCAGGCGGCCGGGGGTCAGGTGGGTTGCGTCGGCGACCGTCACCGTCCATGAGCCCTGTCGGGCCGGTTCGACGGCTGTCAGGGGCTCCCATTCGTCCCGCTTGTTGCCCGTCCAGCCCTCGAAGGGCCACGTCTGCGCCTTGATGGCTGCGACGAGTGAGTCCCAACGGGCCTTCGGTGCCAGCCAGATGAGGCCTCCCGCCCAGGACCAGGCCGACTTCGTGCCGCCGTAGCGGGAGCCGTACACGCCGATCAGTTCGGTGAGGCTCTTCGTCGCGTACAGCGTCGTACGGCCGCTGCCGGCGCCGCGCAGCACCACGCCGTCGTGGCCGATGTGGATCAGGCCGTCGATGCGGAAGGTGCCGGGCGGGATGGTGACCGTGCCGCCGCCGGCCCTTCCGGCGGCGGCGACGGCACGGTTGATCGCGGGGGCGCAGTCGGTCGTGCCGTCCGGTACGGCGCCGTAGTCCCGTACGTCGGCCACTGCGGGGCGGCGGGGGAAGTGCGCCGCCCCGCGTCTGCAGCCGGCCCGGCCGACGTACGGGATCTGGGGGTGGGTGAAGGGGGTACGGGTGAACTCCCGCCAGAGGGACGGGACTTCGGCGGACGCCGCCCGTGCGGTGCCGGTCGCCGTGCCGAGTGCGACGGCCGTGGCTCCGGCGAGCAGGGTGCGTCTGGTGAGGCCGTGGTGCGCGTTGCTCATGTACGTGCGTCCTTCCATGTGGCTTTCATGGATGTGAACGACGTTCAGATCTGCGTCGGGCGTGAGCATGCCATGGGAACCCCGATGCGGGAAGGGTGCGCGCAGGGGTTGGTCAGGGGTGAGTTTGGGCTGTGGTGCGGTTCAGCTTGTGGGGCGCTGGATCAGGTGTGTGAACGCGTCCAGGTTTCGTGTGGATTCGCCGCGGGACACGCGCCACGCGTACTCCTTGCGGATCGCGGACGCGAAGCCCAGCTCCAGGAGCGTGTTGAAGCTGCCGTCCGCCGCCTCCAGGACCTGGCCGAGGATGCGGTCGATCTCGTCGGGGGTCACGGCGGACAGGGGGAGTTTGCCGGTGACGTAGATGTCGCCGAGCTGGTCGACCGCGTAACTCACGCCGTACAGCTTGAGGTTGCGTTCCAGGAGCCAGCGGTGGACGCCGGGTTCGTTCTCGTCGGGGTGGCGGATGACGAAGGCGTTCAGGGAGAGGGAGTGGCGGCCCAGGAGGAGGGAGACCGTTGTCGACAGCTTGCGGGTGCCAGGGAGTTTCACCACGTAGTTGCCGGCTGCGGGGCTCTCCCACTCGAGCTCGGCGTCCTTCAGGACGTCCTCGACGACTTTGGCCGCCTGTGCTGTCTTGTCTCCATCAGCCATGGTGGGAGCGTACGCGACGGCGGTACGACTGCATCGCGGCCGTGTACACGTCCGCCGTGGCGGCGGCCGCGGTGTCCCAGCCGAAGGACTGCGCATGGTGGGCGGCCGCTGCGCCCATGCGGGACGGGAGCGTGTTGTCGTCGGCGAAATCGCTGAGTACGCGCGCGTAGTCGGCCGGGTTGTGGCCTCGCACGAGGAAACCTGTGTGACCGTCGCGCACGGCCACGGGGAGGCCGCCCACCGATGCCGCGAGTACGGGGGTGCCGGCTGCTTGTGCCTCTATGGCGACCAGGCCGAAGGACTCGCTGTAGGAGGGCATGACGAGGAGGGAGGCGGCTCGGAACCAGTCCGCCAGTTGGTTCTGGTCGACCGGTGGGCGGAAGCGGACCACGTCTGCGATGCCCAGGCGCGCCGCCAGTTTTTGGAGGCCTTCCGGTTTTGCGAGGCCGCTGCCGCTGGGGCCGCCGACGATCGGGACGACGATGCGGGAGCGGAGTTCGGGGCGGGTGTCCAGGAGGACGGCCACCGCGCGCAGGAGGATGTCCGGGGCCTTCAGGGGCTGGATGCGGCCGGCGAAGAGCGGGACGAGGGCGTCCTGCGGGAGGTCCAGGCGGGCGCGGGCTGCTGCGCGGCCGTCTGCCGGGCGGAAGCGGTCGAGGTTTACGCCGGGGTGGACGACTGCGACCTTGCCGGGGTCGGCGCTGTAGTGCCGTACGAGTTCGTCGGCCTCTTCGGATGTGTTGGCGATGAGGCGGTCTGCTGCTGCGACGATCTGGGTCTCGCCGATGACTCGGGCGGCGGGTTCGGGGGTGTCGCCGTCGGCGAGGTTGGCGTTCTTGACCTTGGCCATGGTGTGCATGGCGTGCACCAGGGGGGCGCCCCAGCGTTGGGCTGCCAGCCAGCCGACGTGGCCGGAGAGCCAGTAGTGGGAGTGGACCAGGTCGTAGTAGCCGGGGCGGTGGCCGGCCCAGGCCTGCATCACGCCGTGGGTGAAGGCGCAGAGCTGGGCGGGGAGGTCCTCCTTGGCGAGGCCCTCGTAGGGGCCTGCGTCCACGTGGCGGACCAGGACGCCGGGGGCCAGTTCCACGGTCGGTGGGAGCGCTGCGGTGGTTGCGCGCGTGAAGATCTCGACCTCGATGTTGATCGCGGCGAGGCGCTGCGCCAGCTCCACGATGTAGACGTTCATGCCGCCTGCGTCGCCGGTGCCGGGCTGGTGGAGCGGGGAGGTGTGTACGGAGAGCATGGCTACGCGGCGGGGGCGGCGGTGGAGCCTGAGCCTGGTGGGTGCCGTCTGGGAGCGACGCCCGAGCCTGCTTACGTACTGGCTCACGTGGCGTTCCTCCTTGTGCGGGCATGCCTTGGTGGAGGGTGTGGGGCGGCCTCCAAGGGGGTGCAACACCGGAGGGTGGGGTTCCCATTCCGGGGATGGGGAATTTTGCCTGGGTATTACCGTTGGTCGCTCAACTGTTCGGAGTATGGGTGCGTTGCGTATGCCTGCGGCGCATGGGCGGATTCGGTGGGGGTGCGCGTAGCGCCTGCCGGGGCGTTGGGGGTCGGGGCCGCGCCGGGGGGGTGTCCGTCCTCGGTCGGGCGGTTGGTGTTTTGTGGGGCTGTGCTCGGTGATGGACGCCCGCCGCTGCGGGCGGACACCCCCCGGCACGTCCCCTTTCCGCCGTGGGCGGGTGCGGGTGGTGCGCCGCTTACTCTCGTACGCATGACATCCCGCGCCGCCTCCCGCCCTGTGGGCACGGTCACTCGCGGGACGACCAATCCGAATCGCCTGCGCCGTATGGATCGGTGGATCGCTGCCGTGCATGGCGCCGAGTTGCGCCGCGCCGTCGATCCCGTCGCCGTCGACCTTGGATACGGTGCCGCGCCCTGGACCGCCGTTGAACTGCTTGGGCGGCTTCGTACGGCAGCGCCGCGTGCACGTGTGGTCGGCGTCGAGATCGAACCGGCCAGGGTTGCCGCGGCGAAGCCCTATGAACGTGAAGGGCTCGTCTTTCGGCACGGTGGATTTGAGATTCCGATTCCCGAGCGGCCGCATCTCGTCCGTGCGGCCAACGTCCTTCGTCAGTACGACGAGGACAAGGTCGCTGGGGTGTGGGAGCGGTTGTGTGCGCGGCTGGCCCGGCCCACGGAGTTCTCTCATGGCGGGCTGTTGGTCGAGGGGACCTGTGATGAGGTCGGGCGGCGGCATGTGTGGGTTGCGCTGGGGCCGGAGGGGGCGCGGAGCGTCACTTTTGCTGCGCGGCTCGGGTCGTTGGAGCGGCCTTCGGATCTTGCCGAGCGGCTGCCGAAGGCGCTTATTCATCGGAATGTTCCGGGTGAACCCGTGCATGCCTTTTTGCGTGACTTCGATCGGGCCTGGGCCGCCGCGGCGGCCTATGCCTCTTACGGCGCCCGGCAGCGTTGGATTCGTGCGGTGCGGGATCTCTGTGTCGACTGGCCCGTGGCGGACGGGGTGGGGCGGTGGCGACAGGGTGAAGTGACCGTGGCGTGGGAGGCGTTGGCGCCTCGTCCTCGTTTCTGACCTGCGGGGAACGAACGCCGTGAGTCGTTCGTCACAAAGGCGGGGAGATCGTCATGACGGGGAGGGAAAGGGGGGAAGGACGGGGTTGCGGTGCCTCTGGTACTGCCTCTGTTGCTTTGCGCGTCGGCGTGGCACCATCCCCCGGGCGGTCGTAAGTTACTGACGGTAAATCAGGTTGGGGGAAGTGGCATGGGTTCGGGCAAGCGCGGCCTGATCGCGACGGCCGTGACCGTGGTCTGTGCGGTCACCGTACTGGCGGCCCCTGGCACGGCGTTTGCGAGTCCGGATCCCACTTCGTCCCCGAGCGCCTCCCCGACTGGCGGATCCGGCAAAGACCTTGAGGCTGTTCGCGAGAAGCTCGACGAGCTCTATCACGATGCTGCGGTGGCCACTGATTCGTACAACGCCGCCGAGGAGAAGGCCGAGAAGCAGTCCGCCGCGATCGTCGATCTGGCCAAGAAGATCGTCAAAGGGCAGAAGAAGCTCGATGAGTTGAAGGATCGGGCCGGTGCGGCCGCGGCTGCCCAGTATCGGAACGGCGGGCTGCCCGACGAGGCGCAGTTGCTGCTGAGCGACGATCCGCAGGAGTTTCTCGACGGGGCGGGGCGGGTGCTGCAGGGGCAGCGGGCCACCAAGGGTCTGATCGCGGAAATGACCCGCACCCAGGAGGACTTGAAGCAGTACGCCGCCGATGCCTCCGACCAGTGGCAGAAGCTGGAGGCCAACCGCAAGGCCAAGGATGCGGCTCGCAAGAAGATCAAGAAGCAGATCGCGGCGGCCGAGAAGCTCGAGTCCCAGCTGGAGAAGGAGGAGAAGGAGCGCCTCGCCAAGCTGGAGCAGGAGGCCGCGCTCAAGGCGCAGACCGCCTGGCTCGACTCCGGGATACTGGATGAAATCAGCGGAAAAGCATCCGAACAGGGCAAGAAGGCTGTCGAGTTCGCCACGAAGCAGATCGGCAAGCCTTACGAGTGGGGCGCCGAGGGGCCTGACACGTACGACTGCTCGGGGCTGACCTCACAGGCCTGGCTGAACGCCGGGCACGGCATTCCGCGCACCTCGCAGGAGCAGTGGAAGCAGCTGAAGCACGTCGACATCAAGGACATGCGGCCCGGCGACCTGATCATTTACTTCGACGACGCCAGCCATGTCGGGATGTACATCGGTGACGGCGCGATCGTTCATGCCCCGCGACCTGGGCGGACGGTGACCATCACGGGTGCGGGGTCCATGCCGATCCTCGGGGTCGTACGGCCGGATGCCTGAGATCCCGGTCACGTGACCCACTGCACGCAGGGCGGTTCGCCAAACTCCCTGCGGACGTGATGTTCGTCATCCTCACCAGGGGCCCCAGGTGTCCAACTGCGGTACGGATCGCGGCATATGACTCTGGCGCGTCACCAAGCAGCGTGTCTCACACCATTCCTTTACGGCACCGGCACCCGCTATGGTCCCCGTCGGTGGATCGAGGTCCCTTGCTCCGCCGCGCCCTCGGGGGGAGGGAAGGAACTCAACACGATGCCCGTACCCATACCGCGGCAGCGAGCGATCCCGGCCGCGGAGAGTGGTCAGGCGCCGGCCGCGCAACGAGGCGGCACCTCCAAGGAAGCGACCCCGAGCAAGGAAGCCAAGGTCGACAACAACGCCGCCACCAACCTGACGCTGCTCCTGATCGAGGACGATCCGGGCGGCTCGACGGTCGTGCCCGAACTGCAGGACTCGGCCGGCAAGCCCATCCGCGTCCGCACCGCCCGCAACCTCACCGAGGCCGCGCGGCTGCTGACCGACGACGTGCACTGCATCCTGCTGGACCTCGCGCTGCCCGCGCCCGGCCGGTCGGACGACGAGGACGAGCTCGCCGTGCTGAAGCACGTACTGGAGCTCGCGCCGCGGCATGCCGTCCTCGCGCTCGCCCCGTCCGGCGACGCCGAGCGCGGTTCCGAGGCGGTGCGTGTGGGCGCCCAGGACTATCTCTTCCGGGACGAGCTGGACGGGCGGTTGCTGAGCCGTGCGATCCGCTACGCCGTTGAGAGGAAACGTTCCGACACGGCGGAGCGGCGGCTTGCCGAGGGGCGGGTGCTGGCGCAGGAGAACCGCCGGCTCGAGCGGGGGCTTCTGCCGACGCCGTTGCTGGAGGGGTCGTCGCTGCGGTTTGCCGCGCGGTACCGGCCGGGGCGGTCGCGTGCGCTGCTCGGCGGTGACTTCTACGACGTCGTACGGACCCCGGACGGGACCGTGCACGCCATGATCGGTGATGTCTGTGGGCATGGCCCGGACGAGGCCGCGCTGGGTGTGGAGCTGCGGATCGCCTGGCGGGCGCTGACGCTCGCGGGGCTGTGCGGGGACGAGCTGCTCGGGACGCTGCAGCAGGTGCTGGAGCATGAGCGGGCCGACGACGAGATCTTCGCGACCCTGTGCACGGTGGACATCTCGCCGGACGGTCGCCGCGCGGGCCTTTGCCTCGCCGGGCATCCGTCGCCGCTGGTCGCCCGGCCCGGTCGGACGGCGGAGTTGCTGCCGTACGACAACAACGGGCCCGCCCTCGGGCTGCTGCCGGGGGCCCGATGGCCTCGGATGCAGGTGGAGCTGGGGCGGGAGTGGAGCCTGATGCTCTATACCGACGGGCTGATCGAGGGGCGCGTCGGCGGGGGGCTCGAGCGGCTCGGGCAGGACGGCATGGTGGAGCTGGTGCGGCGGCAGCTGTCCGAGGGGTTGCGCGGGGAGGCTCTGCTGCGGGCCGCGGTGAACGAGGTTCGTCAGCTCAATGGGGGCGAGCTGACGGATGACGTTGCGGTGCTGTTGCTGGATCGGGTGGCGTAACGCCTGCGGCCGGGAAAGGGGCGCCCGTCAGCGCCCTCCGTTGTAAGGGCCGTACGGGCCGTCGCTGCTCGAACCCCTGCGGCTCCGGCCGCCGCCGGGCAGACCTCGCAGCGCCGGGCGTACGTCGACCATGTACACGATGGTGGCGACCAGGCCGATGACCGGCAGGAACGACAGGATGTTGAAGATCAGGTTCACCACGAAGGCGAGGCCGAGGATGATCAGCCAGAACGGCTTGGTCTGCTTGCTGGCCGCGCGATAGGCGTCCTCGCGACGCGTGGCGGCGTCGATCAACGCGAAGCCGCTGAAAAGGATCAGGGCCACGCTCAGCAGCCACATGAACCCTGCGAACCCCTGCATCAGCACAACGTCCACCACCAGACTCGGCTTGTTCCTACGCGGTCACCGTACCCGTTCCGGCAGGACCGCTACACGGAGAACGGGCCGGGCACCCAAGGAGTGCCCGACCCGTTACCGATCACCCGTTCGTGTCACTTCCGTGTCACTTGGCGGGCGGCGTCGCCTTCTTGGCGGTGGTGGTGGTGGTCTTGCGGGCCGGCGCCTTCTTGGCGGCGGTCTTCTTCGCCGGGGCGGGCTCGGCCTTGGCCTCGGCGGGCTTGGCCTCCTCCTTGACCTCGACCGGCTCGGCCTTGGGCTCGACGGCGACGGCGAGCTCCTCGATCTCCTCGGCGGCCTCGCCACGCCAGGTCTTCACGGCCTGCTCGCCGTGCTCGGCGACCTTCTCGTAGGTCTCGCGGGCCTTGACGGCGTACTCGGCGGCGACGCCGACACCGCGCAGCGCGAAGTCCTGGGCGGACTCGCCGAACTTCTTCAGGTCGGCGTCGATGGTGGCGCCGAGCTTCTTGATGTCACCGTCGACGGTCGCCAGGAACTCGGTGACCTTGGCCTGGAGGGACTCCTGCGTCTCCTTGACGCGGGCCTGAGCCTCCTTGGCGCGGGCCTGGGCCTTCTCCTGGACGGCCTTCGGGTCGGTGTTGCGTACGGCCTCGATACGGGCCGGGGCCTCGGCGCGCAGCTGCTCCACGATGCCGGGCACCTTCTTGGCCTGCTGGAAGGCCAGGTCGGCGGTGCCGGCGGCGAAGTAGAGCGGCGTCGGGTCGCTGAGGGTCTTGCGGAGGTCGTCGGTGATGGCCATGGTGATGGTCCTCCCGGATCGCTTGCAGCTGAGGGTTTTGGTTACCGCGGCCGGCCCGGTCAACTGGCGGGCTGCTGCGGGTCGTGCGGTTCGGCGTCGCTGCCGTCGGACGTGCGGGTGCGGCGCGTGGCGGACTTGCGTCCGCCGGCCGTGCGGGTCTTGCGGGTTCGGCGCTCGCCGGTCTGCTCGCCGTCGCCCTTGCGGGTGCGGCGTATCGCGGTGTCGGTGTCCTGTTCGTCCTGCGCATCCGTCGCGCCCGGGCTGGGCTCGGCGGTCAGGACCACCTCGCCGTCCGCCGGGGCCAGGTCGGTCGCCTCGTCGGCCGTGGCGATCCCGAATCCGTTCTCCTTGCGGAAGGACTCGTAGATCTGGAGCAGCACCTGCTTCTGCCGCTCGTTCAGCGTGGGATCGGCGAGGATGACGGCGCGCGTCTCCACCTCGTCCCGGTCCCGCTCGGCGTCGAGGATGCCGGCGCGCACGTACAGCGTCTCGGCGGAGATCCGCAGCGCCTTGGCGACCTGCTGCAGCACCTCCGCGCTCGGCTTGCGCAGCCCGCGCTCGATCTGGCTCAGATACGGATTGGACACCCCGGCGGCGTCGGCGAGCTGCCTGAGCGACAGCTGCGCGGTGCGCCGCTGTTCACGCAGATACTCGCCGAGATTGCCGACGTTGAGCGATGCCATGCCTCCACCTTGCACCACCCCCGCTAACTATTGCAAGCACCCGCTTGCAAAAGTGCGCCACGCCACTCGGACGGACGCGCGAGCCTGAGCACGATGGGTGCCGTACCTGCACGACAACTGTCGCCGTCCGACCTCCTGGTGCAGGTGCGCTCGGGACGCCCTCCGCGAGTCGCCGGCAGGCGGCGTTGTCGGTGGGCTCTGCCAGGGTGTGCGTCGTGGATGAACTGGTGGAGCGTGTCGACGATCAAGATCGTGTGCTGGGGGTGGCGGTCAGCCGCCGGCAGGCCATCCGGGAGGGTTGGCTGCACCGGGTCGCCGTGACGGTGTGCCGTGACGAGCGTGGGCGGATCCTCGTCCACCGGCGGTCGGAGCAGCTGTCGCGCTTCCCCGGGCTCCACGAGGTCGTGGTCGGTGGCGCCGTGGATGTCGGTGAGTCCTATGAACAGGCCGCCGCGCGGGAGCTGGCTGAAGAGCTGGGCGCTCGTGTGCTGCCGCGCTTGCTGTTCACGTTCATCAACCGCAGCGGCTTGAGCCCTCACTGGCTCGGCGTGCACGAAGCCGTGATGCCGGATGCCGTGGTCCCCGATCCCGATGAGATCGCCTGGCATGGCTGGCTGACGGAGCCGGAGCTGCGGTCGGCCCTGCTGGAGTGGCGCTTCACCCCCGACAGCCACGAAGCCTTCAGCCGGTATCTCGCGTTCCGGACCGCGCAGTCCTGACCTCTGCCGTGCCGGTTCCCGCGGCTCGCACAGCGCTAGCGTTGGGACCCATGATCGTATGGATCAACGGCACCCACGGCGCAGGCAAGACGACGACCAGTCCACTGGTGCAGCAACTGATCCCGGATTCACGGGTGTTCGACGCCGAGAAGGTCGGCGAGACACTCATGGACATCACTCCGGGGCTGCCCGGGACGGACAACTTCCAGCACTGGCCGCCGTGGCGGCCGCTCGTCGTCGAAACCGCCCGCCACGTGCTCGACTACACCGGCGGCACACTTGTGATCCCCATGACCGTCCTGGTCGAGCAGTACTGGCGCGAGATCAGCACGGGCCTCGCCCAACATGCCATTCCGGTACGGCACTTCGTCCTCCACGCCGACCAGGACACCCTCCGCGGGCGCATCGAGGGGGACACGGTTCTCGGCCCCTCCTCGTTCCGCCTCAAGTACCTCGAGCCCTACGCCGAGGCGGCCCGCACCTGGCTGCACGGCGAGGCCGAGGTCGTCGACACCACGCATCTCACGCCCGCCCAGGCCGCCCTGCAGATCGCGGAGGCCGTCGGAGCTACCGCGTGAGTTCCGCCGGCTCCTCCAGTCGCGTCAGTTTCCGGGGGTTCCGCACCACGTAGACACGGGTGACCCGCCCGCCGTCCACCACGAGGCTCACCGCGGCCGGCTCGCCGTCCATGTCGATACGGCCCGCGGGCTCGCCGTTGAGCCATACGGCGGTCGTCTCGAGGTCGGTCACCACACGGTTCACACGGGCGAGGATCTCCGCCACCACGTCGGCCCCGTGGATCGGCGCCAGAGCCGCGGTCACGATGCCGCCGCCGTCGGTGATCAGGACCACGTCGGGCGCCATGACCTCCATCAGCTCCTGCAGTTGCCCGGTGCGCAGCGCGAGCAGGAACCGCTCCACCACGGCCTGCTGCTCCGACCGGCTCACCCGCACCCGCGGCCGCCGGGCCGCCACGTGCTCGCGGGCCCGCCGGGCGATCTGCCGCACCGTGGCCGCGGGCTTCCCCGTCGCCTCGGCGATGTCGCCGTACGGCATCTCGAAGACCTCGCGGAGCACGAACACCGCCCGCTCCGTCGGCCCGAGGGTTTCCAGCACGGTCAGCATCGCGATCGAGACGCTCTCCGCCAGTTCGACGTCCTCGGCGACGTCGGGGCTGGTCAGCAGGGGTTCCGGGAGCCACTCGCCGACGTACTCCTCGCGGCGGCGCGACAGCGTGCGCAGGCGGTTGAGCGCCTGCCGGGTGACGAGCCGTACGAGATACGCCCGCGGGTCGCGCACCTGGGCGTGGTCGACGTCGGCCCATCGCAGCCAGGACTCCTGCAGTACGTCCTCCGCGTCGGCCGCCGAGCCGAGCGTCTCGTAGGCGACCGTGAACAGCAGGCTGCGATGGGTGACGAACGGGTCCTCGGTCATGCCGCCGACGACCCGACGCCGGGGGTCTCCAAACGCGCGGCCGGCGGGATCTCGCAGGCGTCGGAGTAGCCCTGCGAGGTGATCCCGTGGGCGGTGTTGCACCTGGCCGCCATGTTGGCGAAGCCGATGTACACGGTGAGTTCGACGAGTGCCGCGGGGCCGAGCCGGTCGAGCAGACGCGCGGACAGTTCGTCGGTGACGGTCGTCGGGGTGTCGGTCATGGCCTCCGCGTACTCGAGGACGTCCCGCTCCAGCGGCGTGAACACCTCCGACTGCCGCCAGCGCGGCACCTGGCTCGCCCTGGCCGGGTCCAGGTTCTGGTTCAGGGCGAGGAAGTAGTTGATGTCGAGGCACCAGCTGCAGCCGACCCGGGCCGCGACGGCCATGTGCGCGAACGTCTTCAGACCCGCGTCGGCCGCGTCCCACTCGGCCACCCTGGCCGAGAACTCCTGGTTGGCCGCGGCCAGTTGGGGGTTGTTCCACAGCACTTCGACTGGCTCGGGCACGGTACCGAGCTGCTTGGTCATGAGGTCGCGGAGCTCGGCGGGGAGCTCGGCCTTCGGAACACGTGGCGCCATGATGTCCTTCTCCTTGGGCTTCCGACTGTGTGGCATGAAGACACCGGCCGGCCCGCGGATGTGACACCCGGCCCCGCCACTCGCCGTCGGCTCACCGGAACGCCTCGGCATTCCGTACGGCCCACTCGGCGAAGGCGCGGGGAGCGCGGCCCAGGACATGTGCCACGTCGGGGCTGACGCGCCGCTCCTCCGCCGTCGGCTCGCCCAGCACCGAGAGGGTGCCCTCGACGACCGGGAGGGGCATGAAGGCGGACATCTGCGCGTGGGCCTCCTCGCGGGACTGTTCGACGAAGCGGATCCTTTCACCCAGGGCATCGGCAAGGGCCTCCGCACGCTCGCGCGGGGAGGTCGGAGCCGGGCCCGTCAGCGTGTACGTCGCCCCGGTGTGCCCCGGCTCGCGCAGGACGGCGGCGCCCACGGCGGCCACGTCGTCCGGGTCGACGAAGGGCAGGGCCACGTCCGCGAAGGGCGCGGCGGCGGTGCGGTGCAGGCGGATCGGCTCGGCCCAGGCGAAGGCGTTGGAGGCGAGGCCGCCGGAGCGCAGGACGGTCCACTCCAGGCCCGACCCGCGTACGGCCGCCTCGAACTCCCCCGCGTGCCGATAGGCCTCCGGCCGGGTCCCGGCGCCCTGGCTGGACAGCAGCACGAGCCTGCGGACCCCGGCCGCCTTGGCCGCCCCCACGATCCCGTGCGGGTCCTCCCCGGCAACCAGCAGGAACACCGCCCGCGCCCCCTCGAAGGCGGGCCGCAGGCCCTCGGTGTCCCCCAGATCGGCCGCAACCGCCCGCACACCGGCCGGCACATCGGCCTCGGTGATCCTCCGGGCCACCGCGGTGACCTCTTCGCCGGCCCCGATCAGCAGTCGTACGAGGGTCCGGCCGACGTTTCCCGTGGCGCCCGTGACGACGAACATGACGTACCCCCAGTTGTGAGTCAGTTGACTAACTAAGAAGGACGCTAGCACGACCCACGCCGCGCGGTCAGCCGTATAGTCAGTCGGGTGACTGACTCACAGAGCGCGAGAGCCAGGAGCGCCGGGGACAAGCGGCGGCGCCTGATGAGCGCGGCCGCCGAGGTCGTGCACCGGCAGGGCGTCGAGCGCACGACCATCGCCGACATAGCGCGGGCCGCCGGCGTCCCGACCGGGAACGTCTACTACTACTTCAAGACCAAGGACGACCTGGTCGCGGCCGCACTCGCCGAGCACACGGGCCAACTGGAGCGGATCACCGCCGAGTTGGACCGGCTCCCGGACCCGCGCGAGCGCCTCAAGGCCCTGGTGCGCGGCTGGGTCGAGCAGCGCGACCTCGCCGCGCGCTACGGCTGCCCGACCGGCACCCTCGCCGCCGAGCTCGGCAAGCGCTCGGCCGACGGCGGCCTCGACGCGGAGGCCGGCAAGGTGATCCGACTGCTGCTGGAGTGGGTGGAAGGCCAGTTCCGCGAGCTGGGCCTGCCCGACCCCGACGGCCTCGCGCTGACGCTGGTGGGCGCCTACCAGGGCATGTCGCTGCTCACCAACGCCCTGCGCGACCCGGACGTGACGGTCCGCGAGGGCGCCCGCCTCACCGCGTGGCTCGACTCCCTCTGAGCCACTCCGCCACGACCGCGAAGTCCCGCTCGGTCAGCCCGTACCGGTGGTCGACACGGTGCAGCAGCGCGGGTGCCGGATGGTGCGCGGCGACCCAGGCGCGGTCGGCGCCGGTGATCTCGTCGTCGACCCAGACGAACGGGCGCCCGTCCGCCCACGCCACCAGCGGCCGGGTCTTCCAGTGCAGCGGCGCCGGCAGCTCGTCCTCGTCGGGCCAGTCCACCAGCGGCAGCGAGGGCAGCCCGAGCCAGGGCGCGAGGCACTGGTTCGCGTCGTCCATCCAGGTCGTCGCCCACACCAGCTCGCAGCCCAGCTCCGTGAGCCGCGCACCGAGCTCGGGATCGACCCGGCTCAGCAGCGGATGGTCGGCAGCCGTGTCCGGCAACGCGAAACGTGCCTCGTACAACAGGTACGGGCGCGCCGCCCCGAAAGGGAGCAGCGTTCCGTCGACGTCGAGGAAGAGAAGCATCAGGGACAGGATCAGCCCTCGTACCCCTGCTCCGCCAGGATCTTGTCGATGCGCGCCCGGTGCGCCACCTCCCACGCGTCCAGCGACTCGGCGGCCTCCTTCGCGAGCCTGGCCCGGGCCGCCGTGAGCACCTCGGCGCGACGAGCGGCGGGCACGGCGACGACGCCCTCCTCGTCGGCCACGACGATGTCGCCGGCCTCGATCCGTACGCCGCCGCAGGTCACGGGCTCGCCCAGCGGTACTGCGGCCGACTTGGCACCCGGGATCGGGATGACGCCGCGGGCGAACACCGGGAAGCGCAGCTCCCGCACCTCGGCGAGGTCGCGGATCAGCCCGTCCAGGACGAAGGCCGCGACACCGCGGCGCTGGGCGACCGCGCAGACGTTGCCGCCCGCCAGCGCCCAGTCCAGGTCCCCCGACTCCACCACGACGACCGAGCCGGGCTCGGCGCGGTGGATGGCCGCGTGGAGCATGAGGTTGTCGCCGGGAGGGCAGCGCACGGTGAAGGCCGGACCGGCGACCCGTTCGCCCGGCCCCCACAGCGGGCGGATTCCGACGTCCATGACCTGCCCGCGGCCCAGGAGGTCGGCAAGGGTGGTGGTCGGGACGGCCTGGAATTCGATGGCGTCAGTCATACGCCGGACGCTACCGTCCCTTCCATGACTGCCGGGTCGGCCTTGTGCCGTGAGCGAGTTGGGTGCCCGGCCTCTGAGTGAGGTCGCGGCGGGCAAGAAGTCCGCCTCTTTCTCTGCGCCTTCCCCATCGAGATCCGCATCGACGGAAACCAGCGACAGAGAAAGCAGAGAATGCCCAACGACGACAAGCAGAAGTTCATCGACTTCAACCAACAGGTCATCGACGAGTTCCGCGCGAACCACGGCCGCGTCGGCGGCCCCTTCGAGGGTGGCCGCCTGCTCCTGCTGACCACCACCGGCGCCCGCACCGGCACCCCGCACACCACGCCCGTCGGCTACCTCCCCGACGGCGGCGAGCGCGTCCTCGTCATCGCCTCGGCGGGCGGCGCGCCCAAGCACCCGGACTGGTACCGCAACCTCCTCGCCCATCCCCAAGTCACCGTCGAGAGCGGCGTGTTCACGTACGAGGCGCAGGCCGTCGTACTGGAGGGAGAAGAGTGGGAGCAGGCGTGGGCGCGGGCGGTGGAGGCCGAGCCGGGCTGGGCGGCGTACCAGAGGAAGACCGAGCGGGTCATTCCGGTGGTCGCGCTGCACAACATCGCGCAGGGCGGCCCGGGGCACATCAACGCCTCCTCGCCGGGCGAGGCGATCAAGGTGGTGCACGACGCCTTCCGCCATGAACTCGCCCTGATCCGCAAGGAGATGGCGGCCGGCAACGGCACCCTCGGCGCCCAGCTGCGGGTCAACTGCCTGACGTTCTGCCAGGGGCTGCACAACCACCACACCGGCGAGGACACGATGATGTTCCCGTTCCTCACCGACCGCCACCCCGAGGCGGCCCCGGTACTGAAGCGGCTGAGCGAGGAGCACGAGCGGATCGCCGTCCTCGTGGCGGAGCTGCGCCGCGCGCTGGCCGGCGAGCACGCGGACCCGGCCGCGGCGCGCGCCGAGGTGGAGCGCCTCACGCTCGACCTCGAAGCCCATCTCACGTACGAGGAGGCGGAGTTGATCCCCCTCCTCGACGCCACTGCCTGAACGTTCTGATTCGCGGGTGGCCGTCGTTGTTCTCTAGAACGGCAACGGCCGCCCGTGCACCACGTCCAATCGCGACACCGCCCGGGTCAGGACGACGTACAGCCGGTGCAGCCCGCGCTCCTCCGCCTCCGCGATCGCCGCCGGTTCCACGGCGACGACGTGGTCGTACTCGAGGCCCTTGACGAGGGTCGCCGGTACCACGGTCACGCGGGCGCCCAGGTCGTCCGGTCCGGCGGTCGCGATGCCGGCCGCGCCGAGCGCCTCCGCCACTCCGGCGACATCGGCATCGGCGGCGACGACCCCGACCGACCCCTCACGACCGAGCGCATCGCGTACGGCGTCCACGACCGCGCCCGGCAGATCGGCTCCCGCCTGGCGCACCCTCAACTCCCCGTCCCTGCACAGGGAGTGGCCCGCCGGGACGTCGACGTCGAGGCGGGCCAGCAGCCGGTTGGCGAGCGTGACGACGGCCTCCGGCACCCGGAATCCGGTCGTCAGCGGTACGACGACCGCGTCGGGTTTCCCCAGGTGCCGTAGGACCGTGTCCCACGACCGCGCCGCCCAGGGCGTGGTCCCCTGGGCCAGGTCGCCGAGGACGGTGAGCGAGCCGAAGGACGCCCGGCGGGCGATGGCCCGGCACTCCATCGGGGAGAGGTCCTGCGCCTCGTCGACGACGACATGGCCGTACCCCTCGGGGTGCTCGATCAGCCCGCCGACCTCGTCCAGGAGCACCAGGTCGGCGGCCGACCAGCGCGCCGACTTCCACGACCGCGGCGGCTTCGCCCACAGCAGCGCCCGCTGCTCGTCCTCGGCCAGCAGTCCGTCCGCGGCCGCCGCCAACGTGCCTGAATCGGTGAGGAGTTGGGCGAGGACCTCCTCCGGCCGCACCCGGGGCCACACCGCGTCGACGTACGCGCCGACCGGCCGCGCCCGCGAGATCCTCTGCACCCAGGCGTTCGTCTGCGGCCCGGCCCGCCGCTCGGCCTGCTCCTGAATACGCCGCACGACCCGCATCCGCACCCGCTCCCGCCCGATCCCGTACGGCGGCTCCTCGCGCCGTACGCCCTCGACGATCCGCAGGAGTTCCCCGGATCCCACCCGCCACCGGTACGAATCGTCCGGCACGACGACGGCTGCCTCGACCCCGCTGCCGGACACCCGCGCATACAGCGCCCGGCGCAGCACCTCGGCCATCCGTGCGTCGTGTTTGACCGCGGCGGCCCGCTCCCCGTCGACCCCCTTGAACGGGTGCGCGGCGATCTCCTCCTGCAGGGTCGACTGCCGTACGCCGGACTCGCCGAGGGCCGGGAGCACCTGGGAGATGTAGGAGAGGAAGGTCCGGTTGGGCCCGAGGATCAGCAGACCGCCGCGCCGGATGCGCTGCGGGTGGGTGTAGAGGATGTAGGCGGCCCGGTGCAGGCCCACGGCGGTCTTGCCGGTGCCCGGAGCACCTTGGACACACACAGAAACGCCGAGATCTCCTCGTACGAGATCGTCCTGCTCGGGCTGGATGGTCGCCGCGATGTCCCGCATCGGCCCGACCCGGGGCCGCTCGATCTCGCGCGCGACGATATCGCTGACCTGCGACTCTCCGCTCTCCAGATGCTCGTCCTCCAGCCCGGTCAGATCGGTGGAGTCGCCGCGGCTGCCCGCCGCCCAGCCGAACCTTCGGCGGACGGTGACGCCCTGCGGGTCGCGGGCGCTCGCCTGGTAGAAGGCGCGGGAGACGGGTGCGCGCCAGTCGACGACGAGGGGCGGTGCGGCCGGGTGCTCGCTGATCCGCAACCGCCCGATGTGGTAGCTCTGCCCGGAATGATCACCGGCACCCCGCCCGAAGTCCAACCGCCCGAAGAACAGCGGCCCTTCGGGCAGCTCACGCATGTGCTTCGCCTGACTGCGCAGCTGGTACCCGAGCACCTCGGCGTCGGCACCGGAGGCGGAGACGTCCTCGCCCACGACGACCTGCTCCTGGGCGCCGTCGACCATCGCGGCGAGGGCGGTGCGGGAGCGGTCGTGGTGGGCGCGCTCGCGGTGGAGGGAGGTGCGGAGGGACTCGGGCTCGGTCAGGGCGGGGTCGGCTGACGTCATGGCGACGAGCATACCCAAATAACGTAACCGGGTTAAATCTTTTACCGAGCCTCTGAAGGGTGGGACGATGACTTCCAGGCTCTAGGCGAAGTGGGGCATCCCGGCCGCCAGCAGCTCGAAGGCCCGCTCGGCCGCGGCCACCGCGTCCGGCCGCACCTCCTCCACCGACTCCCCGTCCACGATCCGCCGGAAGTTGTCCTGCGCGAGGATGCGCTGCACGGCGACGATCTGCCCGGCGGCGAGCCGCGCGTCCAGCCCACCGCCGAGGGCCTCGGCGAGCGCGGCCTCGGACCGCTCGAGGTAGCCGTACAGGCGGGCGACCAGGGCGGGAGTCCCGTAGAGGAGCGAGTGGAAGGCGAGCACCTGGGGGTGGTCGTTCAGCCCGGTGATGGGGTCGCACCGCTCCAGCCCGTCGAGGAAGTGCCGCCGCAGCGCGGCGAGGGGCTTCGCCTCGTCCGCCACCACCCGGGCGGCCTCGTCCTCGTGATCGGCGAAGCGGTGCAGGACGAGGTCCTCCTTGGCGGGGAAGTACCGGAAGAGGGTCGGTTTGGAGATCGCGGCCGCGGCGGCGATCTCCGCGACCGACACGGCGTCGAACCCCCGCTCCATGAACAGCCGGACGGCGATGTCGGAGACGTCCTGGTACATCCGCTGCCTCTTGCGCTCCCGCAGACCCATCTCAGCCATGGCGCGAGCCTACGCGCCGACCACTGCTTGACCTCAAGCGCGGTTGAGGCCGAAGACTGCCGACGAGTCCGTACGACGACTGGGGGCATGTGATGCGAGCAGCACAGGTGAAGGAGTTCGGCGGCCCGGAGGTCCTGGTCCCGGTGGACCTCCCGGACCCGGTGCCGGGCCCGGGCGAGGTACTGATCGACGTCGCCTACGCCGACACGATCTTCGTGGAGACCCAGGTGCGATCGGGCTGGGGCCGCGACTACTTCCCGGTGACGCCTCCGTACGTCCCCGGAGGCGGGGTCTCCGGAACGGTCACCGCGCTCGGTCCCGAGGTACCGGAGGAGTGGCTGGGCCGCCGGGTCACGTCGTTCGTCCAGGGCAGCTATGCGTCGCGGGCGGTGGCGGGGGTCTCGGGCCTGACGGTCGTACCGGAAGGCCTGGATCTGTTGACCGCGGCGGCTCTGGTGCATGACGGGGTGACGGCGGCGGGATTGATGGAGCTCACGGGGGTGGCGGCTGGGGAGCGGGTTCTGATCCTGGGCGCGTCGGGAGGTATGGGCACGCTGCTGGTGCAGTTGGCGCGTGGGCTCGGGGCTCGGGTGGTGGGACTGGCTCGGGGCGCGGAAAAGCTCGCACTGGTAAGCGAGTTGGGGGCGAGGGCCGCGGTGGATGTCTCCGGCGAGGGGTGGGTGGAACGGGCGCGGGAGGAGCTGGGCGGGGCTGCGGATGTGGTGCTGGACGGGGTGGGGGGTGAACTCGGGGCTGCCGCCTTTGCGTTGACGGTGGATGGCGGGCGCTTCTCGGCACATGGGGCGCCGACGGGTGGCTTCGCGGCGATCGACGGTGGGGAGGCGGCGCGGCGCGGGATCAAGCTGTTCGGGATCGGGGATGTGCAGTTCGGAGCGGCGGAAGTGCACCGGCTGACTTCACACGCCCTCGATGAAGCGGCGGCGGGGCGGCTGCGGCCGGTGGTCGGGGAGGTGTTTCCGCTGGGACGGGCGGCGCAGGCTCATGCGGCCGTGGAGAGCCGACGGCTGGTGGGGAAGGTGCTGCTGGAAGTGTGAACGGGTCCACGGCGTCGTCGCCTCTCAGTGGACCGCCCCCTGCCGCCATCGCGGCTCTACGGCAAGGTCCCACAGGTCGTCGAAGTGCTTGATCCATGTGGAAACGGCTGCCTCGGCGGCAGCCGTGCCCTCCCTGGACCAGACGTTGAGGTCCGTTCTGTACCCCTTGGGGTCGTAGTACTCCGGGCCCAGGTGGTTCAGGCGCATCCGGGCGGAGAGGTCGTACAGGCCGTGCAGGACCTGAACCCGGTTGAAGATGCATATCTTGTCGCGTGGAATGCCGGGGTAGCAGCGATACTCGCACTCCACCACCAGCCGCCCGGCGGCGGTGAGCCGCTCGGCGATGTCCGAGAGTATTCCGTCGTACTCCTGGCAGCGCTGTGACATGCGTTCCCGGAACACCGGGTCGTCCACCGGCCGCGAGTCGTCGCCGACCCTGGACGGCACGGTCATCGGCTCCCCGAACTCCGGAACCAGCATGCGCACCGAGACCTTGCGGATGGGGCCCGGGCTGTCGAAAAGATCCTCCAGGCGGTGGTACAGCTCGTTGTACAGCGTCTCCCCCGTGTAGCCGAGAAAGCTGATCTCCACCCGCCTCGCATGGAAGGCTTCGCTGACGAAGCTGCCCAACTGACTGGAGTTGACCAGGGCGCGCGACGGCACCCGCACCGACGAGGAGAGCTCACGTACCGCGTCGTACAGCACGTATCCGACCAGGCTGAGCAGAGCGCCACCGAGGAAGGCCTTGCCCTCCAAGGCGTCACCCACCGGTTTGACGAACTGCGCAGTCAGTCCCGTGACGAAGATGCCGAGCAGCAGGGCACGTGTCACCAGAGGCTCGAACCGGTCCTGATAGCGCTTCAGTTGCCGTCCCATGCGGGCTTCGGCCTGCCCGTTCCCCCGCTCGGCCATGCCCGCCCCTCCCCCCATCGGCCCGTCCGCCGGCTTTCATCTGCCCGCGTACATGCCCGCCTGTGGTGGAGTCATGGTCTACCTACGCCAGGGTGCGGGCAAGATAGGGGTTCGCCTCCGTGCGGACGCGCATCCCCAGGGAAGCAGTGGCTGCGGCCAGGGTCATCGCGTACGAGTCCACGGCGCGCTGCACGTTCGGGGCGTCGAGGCTCGCGCCCGTCACCAGACGGTCCAGATCGACGTAGGCAGATCGCACGATCTCGATCCGCCGGTAGACCTGCCAGTCCTGCCGCCAATTGGTCGTGTATTGGACTGGCAGCAGCCGTTCCCAACGGCGGAACATGCGTTCGCGGATCTCCGAACGGGTCGGCGTCAGGTGCATGTGGCGGACCAAGTCGTAGAGAGGGTCACCGACCAGGGCCATCTCCCAGTCGATGATGGTCAGGGCCAGCGAGTCGTCGCGGCGGACGAGGTTCCAGGGGTTCAGATCTCCGTGCAGCAGGGCCGGCGCCCGGTGGCTGACCGTGTGCCGGGCCAGAATCTGGGCCAACAGGTCTGCGCCTGGCAGCCCGAGAACACGGGCGAGTTGCTGCGACTCCTTCGGCAGTCCCCGCACCAGGGCCACCAGCTGATCGCTCAGCCAGCCAAAGAAACGTCCCTGGCCGGCGAGCGGGTCGACCTGAAGGTAGTCGACCTTCGTCAGAGCACAGAGCTGATCGACGAGTCTGTCCGCCTCGCGTGGAAGCAGACCATTCACCGGGTGGCTGGGCGGCCGGTGGATATGGCTGGGGCCTACATAGGTATGGATGGCGAATCGTGCGCCGTCATGACTCCAACCGAGTGCGAGGATCTTCGGAGCCGCCACCTCGACGTCCGACTTCTCGATGGCGCCCAGGACCGCATGCTCGCTGAGGAAGCCACGCTCACGTCGGCGCACACCGGGCACAACACGCCTCACCACGACGCAGGAGTCCACGCCAGGCACGCGCACCACCGTGTTGACATGCGCAGTTCCCTTGAACACCCTGCTGGCCGGTGCCGCACTCTCTGCCTGAAGTGCGTCACTCACTGCCTGGTGGGGGAAGTCGGTGCGCTCGAGAACCCGCTCGTCCCGATGCCAATCGGAGCCCGTGGCGTACAGGCTCAGACCACCGCTCGTGCGGGAGGCCCGCCACCGGAACAGGATCTGCTCGATCCTGTGTTCGCTCGGCACCTTCCCCAGCCGAAGCGGCTCCGCCGCGGCCTCCAGGGCGCGCCGCACCGCTTGTGTCGCCGCGTCCAAGCCCTTCTGGTCGATGGGGCCCTCAAGGGTCTTTGCCGCGCGCATCACGTCGGGATAGACGGACTGGGCCTGCTCGAAAGCGATGTAGTGACGCAGGTCCTCGCTCACGCCACTGGCTGCTGCCGGGCGGACCCGCTCCATGGCGTCCACCCACGCGTTCACGACCTCGTCCCGCTGGTGGCCCGGGTACTGCATCCGGACCAGGTGCGTCGCGAGGTCGTGCAGCGGATCGCCGTAGGTGGCCAGCTCCCAGTCCACGCAGATGAGGGGCGACTCACGGTCGTACGACATGATCAGGTTGTCGCGGTGCAGGTCAGCGTGCAACAGGCTGTAGGGACGCCTTGCCATGGTTGGAACCCGCTCGGCCAGCCGGATGAGGGCGTCCTCCGGGATGCCCAGTGCCGCGAACAAAGCCCCGAATTCAGGCCAGTTGGGCTCCCGGATCTGTACGTCCGCCATCCTCGCGAGCGTCTGAAGGAAGCCCTGGCTGTCCGTGTGGTCGACGGGCCAGATCGACGGCAGTGACGGCAGGTCCTCCACGCGCACCTGCGTCATCTCTGCGAGGAGGTCGGCCAGTGCTTTCATGAGCAGTGTGTCGACGGGCTTTCCATTCCCGCAGACACTCGAAAGAGGTACACCTTCCACATAGCTGTGGATCGCGAATCCTGCCCCTTGGAACAGACATTCCGGCACATTGGGCAGAACGCCCCTGATGGCCCGAAGAATCTCCGCTTCGTCCTGCCAGGTCCTGATCACTACAGGAAGCGCCTCGGTACGCCGGATACGCACAGTGACGGAAGTCCGGAGATCACGATTCAGCAACCGCGCCATGGGCGCGGTCAGCGGCAGCACGTAGTTCTGGTTGTGGAAGCCGTTGCTCGCCTGCCCCAACTTCCCCGCACGTGCCACGAACGCCTGGTAGATGTTCTCCGACGGCAGGCTGTTGGCGTGCGCCCTGGCCGCGACATGAGGGGCAGACTGCGTACCCACTGACCCTCCGGGTAATAGCTCGACAGGTGGCAAGAGACAACTGTGTTAACCGCAGCTTGATACACGACTCGACCAAAGTCACAGCTGAGTGGCCACAACGGGTGGTGGTGTGCCCCACTTCTGCATCTGGTCGCTCGAAGACTGGCATGTTTTTTGCCATCTCTTACGCATGAAAGCGAGCTGTTGCTCACCGGAGATTGCGGCATGCTAGCGCACCGATGTGTTGGCAACATTTCAGCCTCGCACAGCTTTCCATCACGCTGCGTGACTGTCACTCAGATACAGCCAACCGGTCCCACACCGAGTTGAACCAAACCTGCATGCTGTCGACGAAGATCGAGCCGGACGACTCGGCGTCGGCGTCTTTCAACTGATGCGTCAGCGTTGCTCCGAGGCCCAGGACGTCGAGAGCCGTGACGACCTCGCCGGAGTCCAGTTCCATCTGACGTTCGATCACTTCGTACATACCGTGCAGCACTTCGACGCCGTTGAGCAGATAGAGCTTGAAGGTCGGGATCAGCGGCGCATAACGGATCTGCACGTCGATGTCATTGACCAGCTTCTCCGTCTTCAGATCCTTCAGCAGCCCACGCAGGGAGTCCGTGTGCCGTTGCGTGATGGCGTGCAACCTCTGCAGCGGACGGAGGTCGTCCTTGTCGTCCTTGGCGCGCGGATAGGGAAGAACCAGAGCCCTGTCGGGCAGCAGCATGCGCAGAGCGATCCGCTGAGGCTTGATCACGCCTCCGTGAATGCGCTCCGCCTGCAGGCGGATGTGCGCATCCAGCGACTCGGACGTCAACGTGTAGACGTCCAAGGTGACTTCGGGCTGCTCGAACGCCTCACTGATGAGCGGCCCCAGCGTCATACCACGCCGTGTCCTGCTGGCCTTGGGTGTCGAGGACTGTATGCGCTGTGTCTTGATGACACGCGATCCGCTGCCCTGCCTCGACTCGATCCAGCCTTCGCTGGCCAGTTCCCGCAGGGCCCTCTGGATGGTGTCCCTGGAGACACCAAACTCCTCGGCCAGATCACGCTGCGAGGGAAGGAAGGAACCCCGCGCATACGTGCCGTCCGTCATCCTGGCGCGCAGTTCGTCAGAGACCCGCTGGAACTCCCTGCCGCCGCCATCGGCACTCTGGTGTCCATCCACGTCTTGAAACTACCGCCACCAGCCCACCGGCACACCACTTCCAGTCAACTGAACAACCCAGATTGGACTGGCGAGTTAAGGGATCAGAGCGACAGGGCAGACCAATCTCAAGCACCACAGTCCAATTGGACGGCTAGTTGATCGGTAAGCGGAAAGTGGAGGGTAGGTGGGGGGCATGCTTCTGATCCAAGTGCTCTGGGGACTCGCCCAATGGGCCCTCGGCATGACGGCGCAGACGCATCTGGGCGCGGTCGGCGTACTGCTCCTGTTGGTGATCGGCGCAAGCATCCGGGCACGACACACCAGGCTCGCCGTGGGGGCCGCGGTCCTGTTCGCGCTGCTGATGACTCAGGCCTGATTCCTGAGCAGCTTAAGGACCGACTCGAGCGAAGACACGATGTGCGTGGCGCCCGCGTCGCGCAACCGTTTCTCCTTGAACTCGTTACGCGCGTAGCCGAGAAACGGGACCTCGGCCCTTTGTGCGGCCTCGTAGTCCGAGGGTGTGTCGCCGATCATCAGAGCGGCGGACGGTGACGCGCCCATGGCGTTCAGCGCGCGGTTGAGGCAGTGCGGGTCCGGCTTGAGACGGTGGAGGTCCTGGGTGCGGCCGTAGATGTGGGGCGAGAAACAGGAGGTGAGTCCTCGGCCTTTCAGGTATCTGCGCACCACGCGTGGGGAGTTGTTGGTGGCGATGGCCAGACGCGAGCCGACCGCCGTCCAGGTGCGTATCAGGGGATCGGCGTAGGCCGTCGGCAACGCGGTGGTCGTCGCACGGAGTTCCTCCTGGGTGAGACGTTCCTCCAACTCCGCCACCAGGTCACTGCGCGGATGCCGGCGATCCACCGCGCGCAGGACGACGTGCGGGTCCAGGGACTCCAGTTCGGATTCCGTCAGCAAGCCGTGCAGGCCTTGGCCCTCGAGCCACCCGGCCAGTTCGATCGCCACCCGCTCCGCCGAATGACCGGCGAACAGCCGGCAGACCGGGCCGTCGAAGTCCCACAGCACGACGCGCGCGCGTGCGATCAGTTCTCGGAGCTTCTCCGTGTCGTTCTCGGTCTCTGCTGTCACCGGTTCAGTCTGCGTCGTATCACTAGTCACTAGGAGAGTGTCAGGTCCGTCGTGATGGTTTCCCAGAGGGCGTCGAACCACTTCTGGGATTCCTCCACGAATGCGGCGTCGCGCTGGCCGGCCCGCTTCTGGAAGGAGAAGAGGACCGACTGGGAGCCCAGCGTGTCGTACATCTCCAGCGTCTGGCTCTCGTACTCCGCCTCTCGCTCCGCAAGCACGTAATAGCCGATCAGTGCTTCCTTCCCGTTGAACAGGTACAGCTTGACCGGCGGCGTGAAGGGCAGGGCGCGGAAGGTTACGTGGACGTCGATGCCGTGCGTTTCCTGTAGCGCCAGCAGATTGTGTTGGAGCACCTGCGCCTGGGCGTTGCGGTTTCTCAGCCAGCGCTGATGGACCGGGTCGTCGTCGCCGCGCCCCTCAACCGGGACCGGGAAGGCGAGATTGATCTTCCGAGACGGGAGCAACACACGGACGTCGATCGATTCGGGACGGGCACGGCCCTCGTGGATCAGGCGGACCGACTGGCTCACTGCCGTCATGAAGCTCTCGGCCGTCAGACAGGCCGCGTCTATCCGCACGTGCTGCGCAGCCAACGCCTCGGACAGCCGCGGCGCGAGCGCCACCATCGTCGGCTGAGGCTCCCCGACGACCGGCGCCGGCTCCGCGATCCGCGGCGGGCTCCCCTTGCTCACATTCGTCAGGAGACCGTCCTCCTGGAGAACCCGCAGTGCCTGCCGGACCGTGCCGCGTTCCACGCCGAACTCGTCCGCCAGCTCGGCCTGTGTGGGCAGGCGGTCCCCCGCCTTGAGGTCGCCGCTGCGGATGCGGTCACGCAGGATGTCGGCGATCTCCTGGGGGGAGAGCCTTCTGCTGCCGTTCACTGCCACGTTCTCCTGGGTCACGACCAAACGCTACAACTCAGATCCATCTACGGGGAGTTGTTTGTGACTTGTTTATAGGTGGGAGCCAAGTGGGGATAACTTAGGTGGAGTTGGTTGCCAACTCGACCGAGTTGGCGGAAGGTTTGCTTCCTTGGAACCGCCTCGCCCCCACCGCCCCGTCCCGCCCACGAGCACGAAGCACGAAGGGGGAACACCATGCCTGCCCTCGCCCTCCTCTCCGCCGTCTTCGTCGTCGGCATCGAGCAGACCCTTCAGTGGAAGTACGGCGCCACCGGCATCATCGGCCTGCTGCTCCTCACCATAGGCATCAAGGCCAAGAACCCGGCCGTCAGCTCCATGGGGGCCGTGGTGCTCGCCCTACTGGTCGCGGGGCCCGCTCTATGAGCGCAAACCCCCTGGTCGGTGACTGTGGGAGACATCAGCTCGTGAGCGTCAGCTCCGAACTGATCGTCTCCCACAGTGCGTTGAACCACAGGTGGGACTGCTCCACGAACGTCGTGTCGCGCAGGCCGGCGCCCTGTTCGAAGGCGAACAGCATCGACTGGGTGCCCGTGGCGTCGTACATCTCCAGGTGCTCGTGGTCGATCTCCTCCTTGCGCCGCGTGAGCGTGTAGTACGCGAAGAGCGCCTCCATGCCGTTGAGCAGGTACAGCTTGACCGGCGGCGTGAAGGGCAGCGCGCGGAAGGTGACGTTGACGTCGATGCCGTGCGTGGCGCGCAGGGCCAGCAGGTTGTGCTGGAGCACCTGCCCCTGTGCGTTGCGGTGGGCCAGCCAGCGGCGCTGCAGCCGCCCGTCCGCCGAACTCTCCACCGGGGTGGGGAAGGCGAGGTCGATGTCGCGGCTCGGCAGCATCACGCGGACGTCGACCTTGGCCGGTTTCAGCTGTCCGGCGTGGATCTGGCGCAGCGGTTCGCCGATGGCGAGGGTCAGTGAGACCGAGGTCAGGCAGAGGGCGTCGACCTCGACGTGGGGGGCCGCGAAGGCGTCCGCGATACGCGGGGCCAGGGCCACCATGGTGGGCAGCGGCGGGGCCGCGGGGCCGGTCAGGGCCTTGGTCAGGCCCAGGTCGGGGGCGACGGTCGCGGGGGCGCCCTTCGACACATTGGTCAGCAGGTGCTCCGACTGCAGGATGCGCAGGGCCTGGCGTACGGCGCCGCGCTCGACGCCGAACTCGTCGGCCAGTTTGGCCTGCGTGGGCATGCGCTGACCCGGGCGCAGCGCACCCGAGCGGATGCGGGCGCGAAGCTCGTCGGCCACCTCTCGATGTGACTTCTGTGGCCGCTGTGACCTCTTCCGTCCATTGACGGAGGCGTGTTTCGGGTCCACAACCAAACACTACAACTTCCCGCCATCTTTTGGCAGTTCTCGGGAAGGTGGTTATAAGCCGCTTCCAAGCGGAGATAAGCAGAGTGAAGTTGGTCGCCAACTTGAGCAACATGGTCAAACTTCCGGAGGGTTGGCCGCAACCAGGGGTCCGCCTCCCCGTCCCGAAGGAGGGACCGTCATGCCGCTCGTCGCCCTCGTAGTCGCCGCCCTCGCCATCGGATTCGAGCAGCTCATCCAGTGGAAGTACGGGCCGATGGGCATCATCGCCTTCATCGCGCTCACCATCGGGCTCAAGGCCAAGAACACCGCCATCAGCGGACTCGGAGCGATCATTCTCGTGATGCTGCTCGCCCAGTCGAACTGAACCCAGGATCCGGCTGGCCGGGCTCCCTTCCGGAGGGGAGCCGGGAGCCCGGCCAGTCTGCACCAAACGCACAGCCACAACTCAACATCGACAACTGAACAGCAGCGCAAGCTGCACCCGGCACAGCCACAACTGAACAGCCCGACCTCAACACCCACAACTGAAGAGCACAGCTACGGATGAGTCATCAACCGCCGTCGACAGGAAGGGGCTTCAGAACATGTCCGGGCACCAAGGTCGCCTGGACGTACGCAGCAGGGCGTCGGCCACTCGGGCGGCGCCCGCTCGTTCTTCCCGCACCAGGCCCAGCGCCGCCAGCCGCACCGCCGACTCGTCACCCAGCCACAGCCGCGCCAACTCGCCCACATCCAAGGCGAGTTCGGCGCTCTCGGTCGTGGGCGTGCACGACGCACCCTGCGCCGAGGCCTCCAGCCGGTAGCGGCCGCCCGCGAACCCGGCACGGTCGGCGACCTCCAGCACCAGCGAACCCGCACCCTCGTACATGCGCGACTCCAGCGCCCGTACGACATCCAGGATCCGCACCCACAGCCAGTCCGACTGCGTGGTGATGCGGGCGGCCCTCGGGTCCGGCAGGAACAGCGGGAGCAGGTCGTCCGGGGCCCGCGGGCCGCTCTTGACCTGCGTGACCCAGTCGATCGAGCAGAGGTAGAGCCACAGGGCGCGCTCGGCGGCCGGCGTGGCCGCGATCAGCCCCTGCACGGTCGCCGTGTCCAACGGCTGCTTGCCGTCACCCCACTTGTCGTCCACCTCGTACGCCACGAGTCCCTCGACCGTGCCGTCCGCCGCGCGGTACAGGGCGAAATACGGCTCGGTCCACTTCGGGAAGACGCGCACGGCACCCGTGTTGAGCTGCCACCACCAGTCGTCCCGGCTGACGACGCCGGGGGTGGCGCGGCGGACGCGGTCGTGGAGTTCGGGGCCGAGTTTGCGTACGTCCGCGGCGTCCACGACGTCGATACGGCCGCCGTCGTCCGGGCCGGACCAGCGCGGGTCGAGGCCGGCGCGCGGCACGTCGACGGTCCACTCGGCGGCCGAGGTGGCGGCCCCGAAGCCGTAGCGGCCGTAGATCGGGTACTCGGCGGCGATCAGCGTGGCCACGGCGTCCCCGCGGTCCCGGGCCGCCTCGAGGTCCCGGTTCATCATGCGGGTGAGCAGGCCGCGGCGGCGGTGGGTGGCGGTGACGGTGACGCCGGAGATCGCGTCGGCGCAGACGAGGCCGCCGCCGACCGCGGTGACCTCCTGGGCGAAGGACCGGAACGTCGCCACGCAGCGGGCTCCGTCGAAGGCGCCGAGATAGCGGCCGGGTTCGAACTGCGTGCTGCGGGCCTCGAGTTCCTCGTCGGAGACGCTGGGCTCACGCAGGAAGCCGGCATGCACTGCGCGGAGCCACTCGGGGAGCTCTGCCTCGGTGATCGGGCGGACGTCTATGTCGGAGCGCGCGCGGGTCATGGGATCACGGTAGGTGTACGGCGTATGGGGTGTCGCGGGGATTTTCCCGCTCGCCGAAGCCGCCGAACGCCCGAAGCCGCCGATCATCCGAAGCGGCCGATCATCCGAGCCACCGATCACCGGAAGCCGCCGATCACCGCGTCGTACATACCCGAAGATCAGAACACCGCCCTGATCTCCCCCACCTCCCGTCCGCCCCCGAGCACCGGCGCCCTCCCGATCCGCGCCACCACCGGCCCGTCGACGCCCAGCAGCTCCAGCACCCGCCCCAGCACCGGTCCCAGCGCCCGCCCGGCCCCGTCCTCCACCTTGAACGCGATCGCCCGGCCGTCCGGCAGGGCCACCGCCTGGACCGCCTCCGCGCCCATCTTCGACAGGGCGCCCGGCAGCCCGCGCATGACCCAGGTGTCGGGCCGCCGGTTGCCGGCCACGTACTCGGGATGCGCGCGCATGGCGTCGGCGACGCGGCGCTCCGGCGACCCGGGGGCCGCGAGCACGAAGGAGCGGTAGGCGCGGGCGAGGCCGGTGAGGCTGATCGCCATCAGCGGGGCACCGCACCCGTCCGTACCGACGGCGGCGACGCGCTCACCCGCAGCTTCCTCCACAACCCTGTGGATGAGCTGCTGCAGCGGGTGGGCCGGGTCGAGGTAGCTCTCCAGCGGCCAGTCCCGGTACGCCGACGCCGCGAGCATCGCCGCGTGCTTGCCCGAGCAGTTCATGGCGACCCGGGAACGCGTCTCGCCCGACGCCAGGTACGCCTCCTGCTCCTGCGCGTCCAGCGGCAGGGCGGGCGGGCACTGCAGCTGCCCCTCGTCCAGACCGTGCTCGGCGAGCATCTTCCGTACCAGGTCACGGTGGAAGAGCTCCCCGGAGTGGCTGGCCGCGGCCAGCGCCAGCCGCTCCCCCGCCAGCTCCAACCCCGCCCGCAGCGCGCCCGCCGCCTGCATCGGCTTGTTGGCGGAGCGCGGGAAGAAGGGCGAGATCACGTCCCCGAGGGCCAGCTCCACCGCCCCGTCGGCGCCCAGCACCACCAGACTGCCCCGATGCCGGCCCTCGACGAACCCGGAACGTACGACTTCGCAGAGGACCGGCGGTATGGCGGGCTGGGACACGGCGGCGGTCCTCCGAAGGCGTCACGACGGCGGGGTCAGGTCAGCAGGTCGTCGACCTGCGCTTCCCCCTCACGGTAGCGCCGCGCGATCTCCCCGCTGCAGTCGTCCGTCGTGCGCTGCAGCCGCTGCCGGCAGCGGGAGACCTGCTGCTCGTACCGCACGAGCCGGCCCATCGCGGTGTTCAGCTCCAGGTCTGTACGGGCGTCCAGGTCGGAGAGCTCGACCTCGGCGAGCATCTCCGCGGCCAGCCGCCGGTACTCCTCGCTGTGCGGGGTTCCCAGCGTCACATGGCGGGCCGAGGAGCGGTGCCGGGCCGGGGCGTCCGTCAGGATCTCCGGGAGCCGGTCGACCACCGACGCCTCGCCGAGGCCCTGGTCAGGGGCCCCCGCGTCCACCACGGACGCCGGCCGGCGGCGCGCCAGCTCCGCGCGCAGGATGTCGATCCGCCCCTGCAGCAGCCGCCGTACATAACTGAGATCGGCCTCGTCGCGCTGGGCGTCCCGGCGCAGGGTGCGCAGCTCGGGCAGGCTGAGCACCGTCAGGTCGTGCTCGGGCGGATCGGCGGGCGGCTGCGGCGCCTCGCTGTCCGTGCGTTGAACGGGCGGCCGGCATGTCTCCAGCCGCCCGGTACTCGGTGTGCTCATGTGCCTCTACCGTCCCCTCGACCGGCGTGTGGAAGCATCGTGCCACCCCAAGTGGCCGCTATGTGACCGAGTGCCCCCGATCGGCCCCAGATGGGGGGTTAAGGATCAATAAGAAGCCTCGTGCGATCTCCCGCGAAGCCCCGTGCGGTCCGCCGCGAACAGCCCGGCATGATGGTCGTATGCGAGCAGTGGTGCAGAGGGTGGACGGCGCGAGCGTCGTCGTGGACGGCGATACGGTCGGGGAGATCATCGGCGAGGGCCTGTGCGTCCTCGTCGGCGTGACCCACGAGGACACCAAGGAGAAGGCGGCCCAACTGGCCCGCAAACTCTGGTCGATCCGCATGCTGGACGACGAGAAGTCGTGCAGCGACATCGACGCCCCGCTGCTCGTGATCAGCCAGTTCACGCTCTACGGGGATGCCCGCAAGGGCCGCCGCCCCACCTGGAACGCGGCTGCCCCCGGCGACGTTGCCGAGCCCCTGGTCGACGAGGTCGTGGCCCAGCTGCGCTCTCTCGGAGCGACGGTGCAGACGGGCCGCTTCGGCGCGAAGATGCGGGTGTCGCTGACGAACGACGGCCCGTTCACCGTCCTCCTCGAAATCTGAACCCCTAGGGTTCTACGACGACTTCCTGGGCGGCCGCCGTGTCCCCCGCCACCAGCCGTGCGTCCAGCGGCACGTTCCGCTTCACCAGGGCGAGGGCGACCGGGCCCAGTTCGTGATGGCGTACGGACGTGGTGATGAAGCCGATCTTGCGGCCGTCGGGGTCCTCGTCGGCGAGGCGGATCTCCGTGCCGGGGGTGGGGAGATGGACCTCGCTGCCGTCCAGGTGGAGGAAGACGAGGCGGCGGGGCGGCTTGCCCAGGTTCTGCACGCGGGCCACCGTCTCCTGCCCCCGATAGCACCCCTTCTGCAGATGCACCGCGGAGCCGATCCAGCCCAACTCGTGCGGGATGGTTCGGTGGTCGGTCTCGAAGCCGAGGCGCGGGCGGTGGTTCTCCACCCGCAGCGCCTCGTACGCCAGGATCCCGGCCGGCGGTCCGGCCTTCTCGGCGTACGACTCGAGGTCCGCGCGCGGCAGGAACAGATCGCGGCCGTACGCCGTCTCACGTACGACGACGCCCTCCGGGACCTCGGCGATCGAACCGGCGGGCAGGTGCACGACCGCGAACTCGGCCGTCCGGTCGGCGACTTCGACCTTGTAGAAGAACTTCATCGACTCCAGGTACGCGATCAGCGCGTCCTGGGTGCCCGGCTCCACGTGCGCCCAGACCGTCTCGCCGTCGTCGACCAGGTAGAGCGCGTGCTCGATGTGGCCGTGCGCGGAGAGGATCAGCGCCTCGGTGGCCTGACCGGTCGGAAGATCGCTGACGTGCTGGGTGAGCAGCAGGTGCAGCCAGCTCAGGCGGTCCTCGCCGGAGACGGTGACGACACCGCGGTGCGAGAGGTCGACGAAGCCGGTGCCGTCGGCGAGAGCGCGCTGCTCGCGGAACAGTTCTCCGTAGTGGGCGGCTACGCCTTCGTCCACGCCCTCGGCGGGGACGGCGCCGGGCAGGGACAACAGAGGGCTCTTCATACACCTAGCCTACGACTCGGTAGTTGAACTCTTCAGCGAAGTCTTCTGGGCGCAGTCCTTGCACCGGCCGAAGATCGCGAAGTGCTTCATGTCCGTGTCGAAGCCGAACTCCTTCCGCAGCTTGGCGGTGAACTCGGCGGCCACGCTCACATCCGCCTCGATCACGTTCGTGCAGTCGCGGCAGACGAGGTGGATGTGGTGGTGCCGGTCCGCGAGGTGGTACGTCGGAGCGCCGTGCCCCAGGTGGGCGTGGCTGACCAGCCCGAGCTCCTCCAGGAGCTCCAGGGTGCGGTACACGGTGGAAATGTTGACCCCCGACGCCGTCTTCTTCACTTCCGTGAGGATGTCGTCGGGGGTCGCGTGCTCGAGGGTGTCCACTGCTTCGAGGACAAGCTGTCGCTGCGGCGTCAGCCGGTAGCCGCGCTGCCTGAGGTCGCTCTTCCAGTCGGTGCTCACCACACCGACGAGTCTAGGCCCACTCGGACGAACGTCTGCTTGAAGAAGCCGAACGCCTACTTGAAGAAGGCGATGCCGTCGTCCGGCATGTCGTCCGGCAGGGCCTTGGCCCAGCGCTCGACGTCCTCCGGGGTGACGACCTTCTTCAGGTGGGCCGACATGTAGGGGCGCAGCTCGACCTCGGGGGTCTGCTTCTCGCCGACCCACATCAGGTCGCTCTTGACGTAGCCGTACAGGCGCTTGCCGCCGGTGTACGGGCCGGAGGCCGCCGTGCGCGCCACCGCGTCCGTGACCAGGTCGATCTGCGGCTTCTTGTCGGCGAGCTCGCCGTACCAGACCTCGACGACCCCGTCGTTGCGCACCATGGTGACCTCGACCTTGCGTTCGGCGTCGATGCGCCAGAAGCCGGACTCGGACTCCAGGGGGCGGACCTTGTTCCCGTCGTTGTCCAGGACCCAGGTGTGGGAGTGGTACTCCAGGAAGTCCCGGCCGTCGTGGGTGAAGGTGACCTCCTGCCCGAAGTTGCACTTCTCGGAGCCGGGGAAGTCGTGCACGCCCGCGCCGGCCCAGTTGCCGAGCAGGAAGGCGAGCGGGACGAGCTCCTTGTGGAGGTCGGACGGGATCTCGATCATGAGTGGCGGTTCCTAGACGGGGGTCAGCGCTGGCCCTGGTACAGCTTCTTCACGGTCAGCCCGGCGAAGGCGAGGACGCCGACGCAGACCAGGACCAGCAGGGCTTCGAAGAATGCCTCAAGCACGGGGTGCTCCTTGGTTGAGCGAGGGTTGGCAGTACACAAGAGCCGGGCCCCACTCTAGTCGGGTGGGGTCCGGCTCTCCTCGTGAGGTAGGCCCTACGGGGGTCACCCCAACAGCTGGCTCTGCAGGATCACCGTCTGCCGGAAGGGGACGGGCTGCGCGGTGCCCTTCCGGGACTGCACGATCACCCCGAGGACATCGCCGGCGGACAGGTAGGCCTGCCGGACCATCTCGGCGCCGTACGGCTTGGTCTCGACGTACGCGGAGTACGGGACCTCCTCGACCCGGGCCTGAGGCGCGAAGCCCTCGTCGTTGACGGAGGAACCGGCGCCGCGCAGCTGGTAACCGGGGCTGCTGTACGGGGCGATGTCGGAGGAGAACATGTCGTCCACGACGGCCGCGGTGTCGAAGTGCAGCAGGTAGATGCGGGTGTGCGTGCCGTCGGGGGTGGTCCAGCCGCGGGCTGCGATGTGCCGCAGACCGTTGTCCACGAACTTCTGCCGCAGCGTCTCGCGCTCGTCCTTCTGCGCGTACTCCGCGAGGAAGTCCTTCGTCGCCAGCCAGCCGTCCTTGCCGCTCAGGGCCTTGTCCTCGGTCGCCCCCTTGGGCGCGGGCAGCACGAGGGCGCGCAGGTCGGCGTAGTGGGCGCCGGCCTTGTTGTCCTCGGCGAAGGGCCCGGGGCTGCCGGACGGCAGCGGCGGCTTGGTGAGCGTCGGGTAGTCCCAGCGCCCGTCCGACTCGGTCTTCAGACCCGGTACGTCCGTCCGTTCCATGCCCGTGATCCCGTACGCCGTCCCCGCCCCGGCCGCCGCGAACACCACGACGGCCGCGGTCCAGCGCAGCACGGCGCGCAGGACCCGGCGGTCCTTCTTCGGCGCGGGCTGCGGTACGAGGGGTGCGGCGTCCGGCATCGGGGGCACCTCGGTGTGCTGCTGCTCGGTCATACCGCCTCCCCCGGCTCGGCGATGCGGTCGAGCTGTTCCTTCAGCAGCATCGCGATTCCTGTCTTCTGCAGCGGCTTGGCGCTGCTTGCGGTGAGGGTGACCAGGACGTCGCCCTGGTAGGCGGAGCAGTACATCGCGTCGAGCTTCTCTTTGGCGTCCGCGGGCGGCAGGAAGCACCGGGCGTTCTTGTGGCCCTCGATCCGCGGGCCGTCGCGGAAGACGCCGAGGGCGTCCAGGAACTCGTTCTGGAACTCCGAGATGTTCCGCACGGCCGCCTTGTTGTCCATCTGGGCCAGCTGGACGGAGACGGTGGACGCCTTGTTCGTGTACACGGAGGACGTCTCGTCCGTGCTGACGTAGCTGCGCATCGCCATGCCCTTGATGCGCTCCTTGTCGATCTGCTTCTCCAGCCGCTTGCGCTGCGAACGGGGCAGGTCGCTCAGCGACTCCTTGCGCAGCGCCGTGGCCTCGGCACCGCTGAGCTGCGCGTCCGAGCCGAACTCCGCGATGTCGGGCCCGCGGCTCCAGCCGTCGGCGCCGTACGGCACGAGCATCGCGGCGAGCCCCTTGGGGGCGGCCGCCTTCGCGTCCTTCGCCTTGTCCGCGGGGAACTTCCACACCGGGGCGCCCGCGTCGCGGTCGGCGCCGTTCACGGTGACGACGGTGGTGACGACACCGACGACGACGGCCACGGCGAGCAGCACGGACCCGGCGACGGCGGCGACACGACCGAGGCGGACGGGCGGCTTGGCGGGCACGGCGAAGGGCGCCGCGGCGAAGCCGGGGGCCATGTCGGGCGTCACGAACTCGACCGGGCCGACCGCACCCACCAACTGCTCGTCACCCACCGGCAGCGCGCTCTGGTCCGGCTGCCGGCTCTGGTCCGTCAGCTCGTTCCGGTCCGGCTGCTCGTTCCGGTTCTCGCTCACAGCCGCTCCATCTGCCGCTTTGCCAGGTCCATGATCTTCGCCTTGGGGACGGGCTTGGTGTCCCAGATGAAGATCTCCACGGAGATGTCGCCGCGCCAGGCGAAGGCCTCCGCGCTGTACTGCGGCAGATAGCCGGCCTCGGTGCGGGGCCGGGAGTGCACATAGGCCTCGCCGTCCCCGGTGCCCGCGATCGACCAGTTGTCGGTGCCGGCCTTGGTGTCCGCCCAGTACTCGTTGTTGTCGTTGGCGTCGGCGGCCTCGCGGCCCTCCTCCTGCCGGTACTGGATCAGCCGGATCTCCACGTCGTAGTTGCCGCTCTCCCAGCCGGTGACGGCGGCCCGGCGGAACTCGCTGCCGACGAGGTCGCCGAACATGCCGGCCGGCTTGGTGTACGTCTCCGCGTAACCGGCCAGGTCCATCCAGCCGTCGGAGCTGGTCAGCCAGTCGGCGTTCTTCGTGCCGGCCGGCTTCTTGAGCAGCAGCTTGCGCAGGTCGCCGTCGGTCCTCACGCGGCGGTCCTGCGCGGCCGACAGCGGTTCGGGGCCGTTGCCCTTGCTCTGGGCCAGCTTCGGCTGGGACAGCGACGGCAGCCTGGTCGGCTCGCGGTCGGCCTGGACGACGTAGCCGACACAGGTGCCGGCGACGACGCCGAGGACCGCGGCACCGGCGATGAGCAGGGTGGTGCGGCCACGGCGCCGGGGCCGGGGCGGCTCGGCGGCAGGATCAACGGGTACAGCGGCCGGATCAACCGGCACAACCGGCGCACCTGGCACAACCGGTGCGTCGGCCACCTCTTCGGGTACTTCCAAGACGTCCCCCCACAGAACGTGAAGCGCGCATTCCATATGCGCGCTCACAGGAGACTCACTGCCGGGGGTCGGAGTTGTAAGGGAGTTGATTACGATTCGGCCATGGCGAAGAAGCTCGTGATCAAGGTGACGGCGGGCGCCGATGCGCCCGAGCGGTGCTCGCAGGCGTTCACGGTGGCGGCGGTGGCCGTGGCCAGCGGTGTCGACGTCTCCCTCTGGCTGACCGGCGAGTCCGCTTGGTTCGCGCTGCCGGGCCGGGCCGCCGAGTTCGAGCTGCCGCACGCGGCCCCGCTGCCCGATCTGCTCGACTCGGTCCTCGCAGCCGGCCACGTCACGCTGTGCACCCAGTGCGCGGCCCGCCGGGACATCACGGAGAAGGACGTCATCGAGGGCGTACGGATCGCGGGGGCGCAGGTCTTCGTCCAGGAGGCGCTGGGGGACGAGACGCAGGCGCTGGTGTACTGAGCCGGGAAGCCTTCCCCGCCCGTATCTCCGGTCAGCCGCATCTCCTGTCACAGGTGATCGACAATCCCGAGGCCGCAGCTCGCCGCGGGGTTAGTCTCGCGCCAGACGGCCACCCGGTCGTCGTGACCGTCGTCGTTGTCGTCCGGCCAGGTGGGGGAAACACCGAATGCGCGCCCTGCGAATACTTCTGATCGTCGTCGTGATCCTGGGCGGCCTCTTCGTGATCGCCGACCGCGTGGCGGTCCACTTCGCCGAGAACGAGGCGGCGGACAAGCTGAAGACCACCGAGAACCTGACCTCCACCCCGGACGTGTCCATCAAGGGCTTCCCCTTCCTCACCCAGGTCGCCTCCGGCGAGCTGGACGACGTCGAGGTCGGCATCAAGGACTACGAGGCCGACACGGGCACCGGCGCCTCCGGCAGCGGCGCCCCGAAGACCATCCGGATCGACGACCTCAAGGCCGACATGAAGGGCGTCAAGTTCTCCGGCGACTACAGCTCGGCCACCGCGTCCACCGCGACGGGCACCGCGACCATCGCCTACGACGAGCTGCTCAAGGCGGCCAAGTCCCAGCCGACGGACATCATCTCCGGGGTCACCGCCCAGGTCGTCGGCCTCTCCGACGGCGGCAACGGCAAGATCAAGGTCGATGTGAAGGTCTCGGTCGCCGGCGCCTCGCAGACGTACCCGGTGCTCAGCACGGTCACCGTGGCCGGCGACACCGTGAAGGTGCACGCCGACAACCTGCCCAAGCTGGTCGTCGACCTCGCCGAGTCCCGGATCCGGTCCATCACCGACTTCCAGCAGAAGATCGACGAGCTGCCGGGCGGTGTGCAGCTGGACAGTGTGCAGGCTGCGCAGAACGGTGTGGAGATCACGGTGAAGGGTTCGAACGTCAAGCTCGCAGGGTAGGACGCCGTTCAACGGAACAACGGAGTCCGAAAGGTGAGACGGCATCGTCCGCACCGCAGCTGTGACGACGGATACATACGCCCGGAAACCGCGCGGAGACGGCTCGGGCACTGATCGCTTCCCACATCCCGGACGATCGCGTCTCAAAATACGACACACCGGTGACACGCCCGGCTGTCCGTCCCTACGATCGAGCCCATGAAGCGACAGGCGGATCTCACGAAGCGGCGGGCAGTCGACCTGTGCCGCGTCGCCGCCATGCTCTGTCGCCCCTTCTGAGCGGAAGCGCAGAGCTCCGCATCCCCCTCGCCCTGACCAGGGCACCCGTGTGCTGCCCTCGCACGAGCGCGCGCACCCCTCGCACTCGCACGCCCCGCCGCAACTGCCCCGGAGGAGAAAGAGCATGAGCCGCAGCGACGTCCTCGTTGACGCCGACTGGGTCCAGGACAACCTGGACAACCCCGCCATCGCGATCGTGGAGGTGGACGAGGACACGTCCGCCTACGAGAAGAACCACATCAAGAACGCGATCCGCATCGACTGGACCAAGGACCTGCAGGACCCGGTCCGCCGCGACTTCATCGACCAGGAGGGCTTCGAGAGGCTCCTCTCGTCGAAGGGCATCGCCAACGACACGCTGGTGATCCTCTACGGCGGCAACAACAACTGGTTCGCGTCGTACGCCTACTGGTACTTCAAGCTCTACGGCCACGACAACATCAAGCTCCTCGACGGCGGCCGCAAGAAGTGGGAGCTGGACGCCCGCGAGCTGGTCGAGGAGGTCCCGGAGCGCGCCGAGACCACCTACACGGCCAAGCCGCAGAACAAGGCGATCCGTGCCTTCCGCGACGACGTCGTGGCGGCCATCGGCTCGCAGAACCTGGTGGACGTCCGTTCGCCCGACGAGTTCAGCGGCAAGCTGCTGGCTCCCGCCCACCTGCCGCAGGAGCAGTCGCAGCGTCCGGGTCACGTCCCGTCCGCCCGCAACATCCCGTGGTCCAAGAACGCCAACGACGACGGCACCTTCAAGTCGGACGACGAGCTCAAGGAGCTCTACGCCGAGGAGCAGGTGGACCTCGCCAAGGACACCATCGCCTACTGCCGCATCGGTGAGCGCTCGGCCCTGACCTGGTTCGTCCTGCACGAGCTGCTCGGTGTCGAGAACGTCAAGAACTACGACGGCTCGTGGACCGAGTACGGCAGCCTCGTCGGCGTCCCGATCGAGCTCGGCGCCAACAAGTAAGACCAGTAGCAAGCGAACAGACCCGCAAATCCCGACCGGCCTTCCTCCGGTCAGACCCCTCTTGGAGAAAGACATGTGTGGAGCGAAGGCCGGCGGCCCGGACGCCTCGACGATCAAGCCCGGTGAGACCACGATCCAGGGCCAGGTGACGAAGGACGGCGAGCCCGTCGTCGGCTACGTCCGCCTGCTGGACTCGACCGGCGAGTTCACCGCGGAGGTCCCGACCTCCGCCACCGGGCAGTTCCGCTTCTACGCGGCCGAGGGCACGTGGACCGTCCGGGCCCTGGTGCCCGGCGCCACCGCCGACCGCACGGTCGTCGCCCAGCAGGGCGGCCTCGCGGAGGTCGCGATCGCCGTCTGACGGCACCGGCACGAACGAAGGGCCGTACCTTTTGCGGTACGGCCCTTCGGCGTGCCCGGTTCTACCCTGGAGGCATGCTGGCACGTCGGCGTCACGTGTATTTCGCCATGATGGGCACCTGTATCACGCTGTTCGTCCTGGCCTGGGGAGTCGTACGCCTCTGGTCGATCCCGGCGGCCGTCGCCATGTGCGTGGTGGCGATGGTCATCCCCCCGGTCGCCGCAATGGTCGCCAACCGCCGGGGCCCCGACGACCGCTGGTGGGACGACCCGTCGGGCGACCCCAAGTCCGACGAGTGGTGGGACGAACTGGACGGCAAGAAGCGACCACGGTGACCTGTCGACCGGTGGCGTCAGCCCAGTGCCCGGCCCAGTACGTACACCACCGGCGCCGCAGCGGTCAGTGGTAGGGCCACGCCCGCTGTGAAGTGGACGAAGCGGGACGGGTAGTCGTAGCTCGCCACGCGGTGGCCGATCAGGGCGCAGGCCGCTGCGGCCGCGCCCAGGAGGGCGCCGCTCGGGCCGAGGTCCGTCGTTGCGCCGACCGCGATGCCCGCGCCCGCCGCGGCGAGCAGGGAGACCAGGATCGAGGCCGGGGTGGGCAGCGGGAGGGCCCGGGCCAGGAGGGCGACCGCGACCGCCGCCGCGCCCACCGACACCGCGTCCTCGGCGGCCGCGAGGTAACCGGCCGCCACGATCGACAGTGCCGCCGAGGCGACCGTCGCCATCAGGCCGTACATCCGCTCGTCCGGGTCCGCGTGCGAGCGCAGTTGCAGGACCAGGGACAACAGAACCCAGACGCCGAGAGTGCCGAGGATCGCTTCCGGCCCCTGCTCGCGGCCCGCCGTCAGCAGCGCCGCGTCCGCCACCAGTGCGCCCAGGAACGCCAGCGCGATGCCCTGCCGGGCCGGCCACATGCCGTTCAGCCGGAACCAGCCCGCCGCGGTGACCGCCTGCAGGACGACGAGCGGCACCAGCAGCGCGTACGAGCCGAGCGCCGCCGTACCGGACAGGAGCAGGCCCAGCAGCGCCGTGAGCGCGGCCGGCTGCATGCCCGGCTCGATGATCGGGGAGCGGCCCTCCAGGCGGGCCCGCTGGGCGTCGGTGACGCGGGAGTTGCCGCCCAGGGTGGCCGGACCGTAGGCGGCCCCGGGCACCTCGCCGGGGTGCTCGGGCGCCGGTGTCTGCGGGGGCTGCTGCCGGTTCCAGGCCTGGGCCCCGTGGGCCGGCGGACCGGTCGGGGCCTGCGGCGGCAGGTACGCCGTCTCCGTGTTCGACACCGGCTGGTGCAGCTGTGTCTCCCAGGTCTGCCCCTGCCACTGCTGCGTGTACTGCTGGGCCGCATGCGGGTCCTCGTGCCCCTGCTGGCCCGGCCACGCCTGCTGCGGCTGCTGCTGCTGATACGGGTCGTACCCCTGGTACCGGGGGTCGTACGGCTGATCGGTCATCCTCACCCTCCTGCGAACGGCGGGAGCACCTCGACCGTGCCGCCGTCGGCCAGCCGTACCGTCTCATGTCCGCGGGTGCCCACGGGGTCACCGTCGATGAGGAACGAGCATCGCTGCAGCACGCGCGCGAGTTCCCCGGGGTGTCGCTCGCGGACGGCGTCGAGCGCCTCGGCGAGGGTGGCCGCGTCGTACGGCTCCTCGGCGACCCCGGCCGCGGCCTTCGCGGCGGCCCAGTAGCGCACCGTGACCTTTGGCATCCGGTTCCTCAAGTAGTGATCAGTGGGCAGTCAGTCGGCTGTGTACTCCGCCAGGCTAGCCCGCGCGAGAGACAGCCCAGTCCCCGATACGGGCCAGCAGGTCGTCGGTGGCCGCGTGCTCGGCGTGGCCCATGCCGCCCTCCAGCCACAGTTCGCCGTTGTCGCCCGCCGCGGCGGCCAGCATGCGGGGGTGGTCGACGGGGAAGTATCCGTCCCGGTCGCCGTGCACGATCAGCAGCGGCGTCGGCGCGATGCCCGGCACCGCCTCCACCGGAGACAGCGGCACCGGGTCCCACTCCCGGTGATGGATCCTCGTACGGAACACATGGCGGCCCACAAGCCGGCCCTCGGGTCGCGTTACCAGCCAGTGGAGCTTCCGCATAGGGGCCGTGCCCCGGTAGTACCAACGGGCGGGAGCGCTCACCGAAACCACCGCGTCCGTCGCCGCTTCCGTGCGCCCCTCGCGCTTCCCCTCGTGCCGCTCCCCGTCGGCCCCGTACAGCGCCGCGTGCCTGAGCACCACCGAGCCGCCCATGGAGAAGCCGACGGTCGCCACGCGCGTGTGACCGAGCGAGCGTGCCCACCGCACCGCGGCAGCCAGGTCCAGGACCTCCTTGTCACCGACCGTCGAGCGCCCGCCCGAGGCCCCGTGGCCGCGGAAGGAGAACGTGACCACGGCCCCGTACTGCGTCAACGCCTCGACCACCCGCCGCACGTGCGGCTTGTCCACATCGCCGGTGAAGCCGTGGGCGACGACGAACACGAGATCAACGGCAGGTGGCGCGGAGGCGTCGTATACGGCCCGGCCCGGGTCGTATACGGAATCGATCGTGACGCCGTCGTCCGTGTGTAGAAACGTCCGTAAAGATGTGCGTCTGATCGTCTCGGAGTTCGGACGAACGGTGGATCGCGCCACATGACCTGCCGGAGTAGTGCTCATGTGGGCTATTCTGCTGGGCAGAGGACTCGGGCAGCGTAGCCCCCGGGTCCTTTTGTGCTTTCGGAAGCGTTGTATACGACGCGGGAAACCGCAGGTGTACGGGCCTTCGGGATCGCAGAGCAGTGCCGCACCGCACAACGTCCTCGCAGGGACCGAGGAGGAACCAGACGTATGAGTTCTCTGCTGCTCCTGACCAATGCCCTCCAGCCGTCGACGGAGGTGCTTCCCGCTCTCGGCCTGCTCCTGCACAACGTGCGAGTGGCTCCGGCGGAAGGCCCCGCCCTCGTAGACACACCCGGCGCCGACGTCATCCTCATCGACGGCCGCCGTGACCTGCCGCAGGTCCGCAGCCTCTGCCAGCTGCTCCGCTCCACCGGCCCGGGCTGTCCGCTCATCCTCGTCGTCACCGAGGGCGGTCTCGCCGCCGTCACCGCCGACTGGGGTATCGACGACGTACTGCTCGACACCGCCGGTCCGGCCGAGGTGGAGGCCCGTCTGCGCCTGGCCATGGGCCGGCAGCAGATCGTCAACGACGACTCCCCCATGGAGATCCGCAACGGCGACCTGTCGGTCGACGAGGCCACCTACAGCGCGAAGCTCAAGGGCCGCGTCCTCGACCTCACCTTCAAGGAGTTCGAGCTCCTGAAGTACCTCGCCCAGCACCCCGGCCGTGTTTTCACGCGCGCACAGCTGCTGCAGGAGGTCTGGGGCTACGACTACTTCGGCGGCACCCGGACCGTCGACGTCCACGTACGACGCCTGCGCGCCAAGCTCGGACCCGAGCACGAGTCGCTGATCGGAACCGTCCGGAACGTCGGTTATCGATTCGTTACTCCCGAGAAGGCCGACCGCACTTCGGACGAGGCGAAGGCCAAGGCCGCCGCCGCAAAGCCGGAGGATGCGGACGAGACGGCCGCCCTGGACGCAGCCGAGGTACCGGCGGAGGCATAGCGGCCGCCCGGGCAGGGCATTGCTTCCGCACAGGGAGCGTCGAGCGAAGCTCCTTCTCGCCCTGCCCAGAGCCGGTATATCCGCGTAGACTCCGCGCGTGGCCAAGGTGACTCGGGATGATGTGGCGCGGCTGGCGGGAACTTCCACCGCCGTCGTCAGCTATGTCATCAACAACGGACCCCGGCCGGTCGCCCCGGCCACGCGCGAGCGTGTCCTCGCCGCCATCAAGGAGCTGGGGTACCGGCCGGACCGGGTTGCCCAGGCGATGGCGTCCCGGCGCACCGACCTCATAGGCCTGATCGTGCCGGACGCGCGCCAGCCCTTCTTCGGGGAGATGGCGCACGCGGTCGAACAGGCCGCGTCCGAGCGCGGAAAGATGGTGCTCGTCGGCAACTCCGACTACGTGGGCGAGCGCGAGGTCCACTACCTGCGCGCCTTCCTCGGGATGCGGGTCTCCGGGCTCATCCTCGTCAGCCATGCCCTCAACGACCTCGCCGCCGCGGAGATCGAGGCCTGGGACGCCCGGGTGGTGCTGCTGCACGAGCGGCCCGAGGCCATAGACGACGTCGCCGTCGTCACGGACGACCTGGGCGGCGCCCGGCTCGCCGTACAGCATCTGATCGAGCACGGCTACGAGTACGTCGCCTGTATGGGCGGTACGGCCGAGACCCCCGCGGTCGGCGACCCCGTCTCCGACCACGTCGAGGGCTGGCGGCGGGCGATGGACGAGGCCGGGATCTCCACCGAGGGGCGGCTCTTCGAGGCGCCGTACAACCGCTATGACGCGTATCAGGTGGGGCTGGAGATTCTCTCCGGGCCGCGGCGGCCGCCCGCGATCTTCTGCTCCACCGACGACCAGGCGATCGGTGTGCTGCGGGCCGCGCGCGAGCTGCGTATCGATGTGCCGGGGGAGCTGGCGGTCGTCGGGTTCGACGACATCAAGGAGGCGGCGCTTGCGGATCCTCCGATGACCACCGTTGCATCGGACCGTAGCGCCATGGCTCGAGCTGCGGTGGATCTTGTGCTGGATGACGGGCTTCGGGTGGCGGGGGCTCGGCGGGAGCGGTTGAAGACGTTTCCGTCGCGGTTGGTTGTGCGTAGGTCCTGCGGCTGCGAGTAGCTCCGCTGGTTCGGCCGTTGTTCGTCCTGCGGTGCGTTGTGGCTGGTCGCGCAGTTCCCCGCGCCCCTGACGGGGCGCTTCCATGAACCTTGGCTGAGAGGCCCCGCCCAGCTGCCAGTACCGTCTTTATATCGGGCATACGAGGTTCTGCCGGGCTTCTCAGCGGGCGCTCAGGAAGCTCTCATGGTTGCGCGACAAGCTCGTTGTCATGACCGAGAGCTTCCGCCTCAGCGGCGAGTACGAGAGCTACGAGAACCCGTACCAGGGCGTCCAGCAGCACGCCTCCGCCCCCGTGAACCCCGAGTGGCCGCCCCCGCCGGCGCAGCCGCCGGTGCAGCCGGTCACCGTCGAGGGTTCCGGGTACGGCGGTGACGGCAGCGGTGGCGGTACGGCTCTCCTCTCCGCCCCTCCCGCGGAGCCCGCCGCCCCGGCGCCCGCTCCGAAGAAGCGGACCCGCGGGCCCCTCGCCCTCCTGGCCGCCGTGGCGATCGTCGCCGCGGCCATCGGTGGCGGTACCGCGTACGGCATACAGGAGCTGACCGGCAGCGACACCGTCGCCTCCAGCAGCACCAGCACCAACGTGGTGCCGTCCAGCAAGAAGGGCGACGTCGCCACCATCGCCGCGGTCGTCAGCCCGAGCGTGGTCGAGATCAGCGCCACGCTGAGCAACGGCTCGTCCACCGGCTCCGGCGTGATCATCACCAGCGACGGCGAGATCGTCACCAACAACCACGTGATCTCCGGTGCCTCGTCGATCAAGGTCACGACCAGCAGCGGCAAGAGCTACACCGCGAAGGTCGTCGGCACCGACAGCAAGAAGGACCTCGCCCTGATCAAGCTGGAGAACGCCTCCGGCCTGAAGGCGGCCACCCTCGGCAACTCCGACGGCGTCCAGGTCGGCGACACGGTCGTGGCGATCGGCTCGCCCGAGGGCCTGAGCGGCACCGTGACCAGCGGCATCGTCTCGGCCCTCAACCGCGACGTGACCGTCGCGACCGACGAGGGCCAGAGCCAGGACCAGGGTCAGGGCGGCGGCAACAGCCAGTGGCCGTTCTCCTTCGGCGGCCAGCAGTTCAACGGCGACACCGGTTCGTCCACGACGACGTACAAGGCGATCCAGACGGACGCCTCCCTCAACCCGGGCAACTCCGGCGGCGCGCTGATCGACGCCGCGGGCAACATCATCGGCATCAACTCCGCGATGTACTCGGCCAGTTCGCAGTCCTCCTCCGGCTCCTCGGACGCCGGCAACGTCGGCCTCGGCTTCGCCATCCCGATCAACACCGTCAAGTCCGACCTGGCCACGCTCCGGTCCGGTTCCACCAACTGACCCCGCACCTCACCAGCAGGGAGTACGTCATGATCAAGCAGGTTTCCCACACCGTCGCCGGCACCGATCCGGCCGGCCTCGCCCTGGCCCTCGAGGTGGCGTACGAACTGCACGCCCCGGCGACCCGCGCTCCGGAGCTGGCCCCGCAGATGATGGGGCTGCGCGCCACCGCCGGCCGCCCGCACCGCCGCAAGGTGCAGCTGAACCGGCTTGCGGCGATGCGCGGCTGATTCGCCGAGTTCCTCCCGAGCTCCTCTCTTTACGCGCCCACCGGGAAACATGCGAGGCTGAAGGCGTCCAGCACGTTCGGCCCCATGTCGTCCCACCGCACCGAGGAATCCGAAGCCCATGAGCCCCGCCGATGGCGACCGTGACCCCCAGCGCATCCTGATCGTCGACGACGAGCCGGCCGTGCGCGAAGCACTCCAGCGCAGCCTCGCCTTCGAGGGGTACGACACCGAAGTCGCCGTGGACGGCGCGGACGCCCTGGAGAAGACCACGGCGTACCAGCCCGACCTGGTCGTCCTCGACATCCAGATGCCGCGCATGGACGGCCTGACCGCCGCCCGCCGTATGCGCGGGGCCGGCACGACCACACCGATCCTGATGCTGACCGCGCGGGACACGGTGGGTGACCGGGTGACCGGTCTGGACGCCGGCGCGGACGACTACCTGGTAAAGCCCTTCGAACTGGACGAGCTGTTCGCGCGTGTACGTGCGTTGCTGCGGCGCAGCTCGTACGCGGCCGCGGCTGTCGCCGGTACGGCTCAGGAGGACGAGGCGCTGACCTTCGCCGACCTGCGGATGGATCTGGCGACGCGGGAGGTGACGCGGGGTGGACGGCCGGTGGAGCTGACCCGTACCGAGTTCACGTTGCTCGAGATGTTCATGGCCCATCCGCGCCAGGTGCTCACGCGTGAGCAGATCCTGAAGGCGGTGTGGGGCTTCGACTTCGAGCCGAGCTCCAACTCGCTGGACGTGTACGTGATGTACCTGCGCCGGAAGACCGAGGCCGGTGGCGAGCCGCGGCTCGTGCACACGGTTCGGGGCGTGGGGTATGTGTTGCGGCAGGGTGGGGCGGAGTGAAGAAGGTTCTGCGCCGGTTCCAGACGCTGCCGATCCGGACGCGGCTGGCCATGCTGGTGGCTGCGGCGGTGGCGTTCGGGGTGGCGGCGGTTTCGGTCACCTGTTGGTTCATCGTGCAGGGGAAGCTGTACCAGCAGCTCGACAGTGACCTGCAGAAGGGGAAGGGACCCGGAGGGCAGATCCAACAGGCCCAGATCGCCATCATCAACTGCACCAAGAACCCGCAGAACACCGCCGGCTTCTTCCGGAACACCTACTCCCAGGTGGTCACGGAGAACGGGAAGGTCTGCATCACCGATGACTCCGTCGGCACGGTCAAAATCACCCAGGCCGACAAGGACGTGATCAAGAAGGCGAACGTCCGCGAGCTCTACTTCCGCAACGGAACCGCCGACGACGGCACCGAAGTACGCGTGATGACGCGTTACCTGGCCCCCACCACCAACTCCGCAGGAGAGGCCGGCCCCGACATCGGAATTGTCGTCGCCGTCCCCCTGAAGAGCACCCAGAAGACCCTGAACGACCTCGCGCTGATCCTCCTGCTCGTCTCCGGCATCGGAGTCATCGGCGCCGGCGCCGCCGGTCTCGCGGTCGCACGCGCAGGTCTGCGTCCCGTCGACAAGCTCACCGAAGCCGTCGAACACGTCGCCCGTACCGAGGACTTGAGCATCCGCATCCCGGTGGAGGACGACAGCGAGGACGAGGTCGCCCGGCTCTCCCGCTCCTTCAACTCGATGACCTCCTCCCTGGCCAGCTCCCGCGAACTGCAGCAGCAGCTCATCGCGGACGCCGGTCACGAGCTGCGTACACCGCTCACGTCGTTGCGTACGAACATCGAACTCCTCACCCGCAGCGAGGAGACCGGCCGCCCGATCCCCCCGGAGGACCGCAAGGCGCTGCTCGCCTCGGTCAAGGCGCAGATGACCGAACTGGCGTCCCTGATCGGCGATTTGCAGGAGCTGTCGCGGTCGGAGGGGCAGCGGGGTGAGCGCGTGCAGGTGGTGTCCTTCCAGGACACGGTCGAGGCGGCGCTGCGCCGGGCGAGGCTCCGCGGCCCGGAGCTCACCATCAACGCCGACCTCCAGCCCTGGTACGTCCGCGCGGAGCCCTCCGCCCTGGAGCGCGCGATCGTCAACATCCTCGACAACGCGGTGAAGTTCAGCCCGGACGGCGGCACGATCGAGGTGGAGCTCGGCAGCGGCATCCTGACCGTGCGGGACCACGGCCCCGGCATCCCCGCCGAGGAACTCCCCCATGTCTTCGACCGCTTCTGGCGCTCCCCGAGCGCCCGCGCCCTCCCCGGCTCGGGCCTGGGCCTGTCGATCGTCGCCCGCACGGTGGAAGAGGCCGGCGGCGAGGTCACCCTGGCCCGCGCGGACGGCGGCGGCACGGTGGCGACCGTACGCCTGCCGGGGGCCCCGACCGCTCCGCCCGAGGCGCCGTGACCGAGGGCCTGGACACCCGCCTCAGCCGTTCGGCCGAACCCCGGAGCGAGGCCTGACCGTTCGGCCGAGGTCTGGCAGGGCCGGGGACCGCGAGAGTTGAGGCGCGGCGCCCGGCCCGGCACTCCCCCCACGAACCTGGCCGGGCGCTCGCACCGGTTCATTCCGGGCGGCAACCTTTCCGTGCAGGGTGGCGACTGCTCAGCGGCCCATCCCCCGCATGGAACGGAACCCGCATGAGTGACAGCACCCGCAAGGCCCGCCACCGCCGGCGCGGAACCGCCCTGGCTCTCGGCGCTCCCCTCGCCCTGACCGCCGCCGGTGCTCTCGCCTACGGCACGGACCTCGGCCTCTTCGGGTCGGACGCGCAGCGCACGGCTTCCGCCGCGACCACCGCCCCCGCCTGGGCCACCGCCACCGCCGACGGCTTCGCCTCCGTCAACGCCCTTGGGCAGAACGGCACTTACGGGGGCCGGGACGGCAAGACCGTCACCGTGAAGTCGGCCGCCGACCTGGAGAAGTACGCGACGTCCGCCGATCCGTACGTCATCGTCGTGGCCGCGGCGATCAACATCGATCCGGTCGGGAAAGAGATCAAGGTCCAGAGCAACAAGACCATCGTCGGGTCGGGGACGGCCGGGCAGATCGTCGGCGGCGGATTCTTCCTCGGCTCCGGCGTCCACAACGTGATCATCCGGAACCTCACCATCCGGGACACGTACCAAGGCACTTGGAACGACAAGGACCACGACTACGACGGCATCCAGATGGACGGCGCCCATCACGTCTGGATCGATCACAACGACATCCGGCACATGGCCGACGGCCTCATCGACAGCCGCAAGGACACCAGTTACCTGACCGTCTCCTGGAACAAGCTCAGCCAGGACAACAAGGCCTTCGGCATCGGCTGGACCGACAACGTCACCGCGAACATCACGGTCCACCACAACTGGATCCGCGAGACCGAGCAGCGCAACCCGTCGACCGACAACGTCGCCCACGCCCACCTCTACAACAACTACCTGGAGGACGTGGCGGGGACGGACATCACGTCCTCCTACGGCAACTACTCCCGCGGCAAGACCAACATGCTGCTGGAGAACTCCTACTTCCAGGGCATCAACAACCCGGTCGTACGGGACTCCACCGCCACCCTCGTCCAGCGTGGCAACGTCTTCTCCGGGACCACGGGCAAGAACGAGAGCGGGGGTTCCGGCGCCTCCTGGGACCCGAAGAGCTACTACAGCTACACGCTCGACAAGGCCGCCGATGTGCCGAGCCTGCTCAAGTCCGGTGCGGGGCCGCGCAGTTCGATCGGTACGACCACTGCCACGACCACCTCGGCCGCTGCCACCACGCTCACCGTCGCCAAGGACGGCAGCGGGCAGTACAAGACCGTGCAGGCCGCCGTGGACGCCGTACCCGCGAACAACTCCTCGCGTGTCGTCATCTCCGTGAAGCCGGGCACGTACCGCGAGGTCGTCAAGGTCCCGGCGAACAAGCCGCACGTCACCATCCAGGGCGCGGGCAGCAGCCGTAAGGACACGGTGATCGTCTACAACAACGCGGCGGGGACGAAGAAGCCCGACGGGTCGACCTACGGCACTCCCGGCAGCGCCACGGTCTCCGTGCTGTCCGACGACTCCCAGCTGCGCAACCTGACCGTCACCAACGACTTCGACGAGGCCGCGCACCAGGACATCGCGGGCCAGGCGGTGGCGCTGCTGACACAGGCGGACCGGATCTTCCTGGACGGGATCATCGTCAACGGCGACCAGGACACGCTGGAGATGGAGACCGCGGCCGCGGACAAGCTCGGCCGGGTGTACATCGCCAACTCCTACATCACGGGCAACGTCGACTTCATCTTCGGCCGGGCGACGGCTGTCGTGGACAAGTCCGTCATCACTCTGAAGAAGCGCTGGAACGGCACCTCGGCCGGCTACGTCACCGCCCCGTCGACCGCCGCGAACCGCAAGGGCATCCTGATCAACAAGTCGACGGTCAACGGCGATGTCTCCGCGGCCTCCTTCTACCTCGGGCGCAACTGGCACCCCGGCGGCAGCACGACCGTCGACCCGCAGACCACGGTCCGCAACACCACCCTGAGTGCCGCGATCAAGTCCACCCCCTGGTCGGACATGGGCGGCTTCTCCTGGAAGGACGACCGTTTCGCCGAGTACAAGAACACCGGCGCGGGCTCGGGCGCGGCGAGCAGCGACCGTCCGCAACTGACCGACGCCCAGGCCGCCGGCCAGGAGGTCGCGGACTGGCTGGGCGACTGGACGCCGACGGCTTCCTGAGGTCTGCTCCGGCCGTGGCGAGGGCAGCCGTCCCCCCGCTGCGGCCGGAAGCACTCCCGTGCGCCGCTTCCGGCGAACCCGGCGCATGCCCGGACCGCCCTGGTGTCCCCCGCCTGCACCGCGACCATCGGCGACGCGCGGTACATCCCCGTGACGAACTTGTCCGCGATCACGAGGTGTTGGGCGGCCGCGCCGCACTCCGGCTTGCAGCGGATCTGCACCTCGACGCCCGATCTCCTGAGCGTCCGCAGGACCTTCGGCGCCCCCTGCACCTCCACGTCCCCGCAGCCCGTCGCCAAGGGCTCCTGGCCGGTGCACCCGCACCGTGGCAGAGAACCTGCCGGGCGACGTCGCTCCGCGCGTCGGCACGAGAGGGAGCGGGCGGCTCGCCGGTCGGCCAGAGCGCCATCGTCAGGACCACGGCGAGCGCACACACCACGATGCCCGCGGCCGCCGTCACCGGGGGGACGGTGCCACAACGGGGTGTCCGTGACCGGGGGTTCAGGCTCTGGCTGAGCCACCGCGGGACGGGCACCCCGGCCGCTCCATGCCACCTCGGCCAGTCCCAGAGCGCCGGATACCCCCGGCGGGCACGCCCGCCACCCGGCACAGCGCCTCCACCGCCGAACGCGGCGGCAGCTTCCGGCCGTTGAGATACCGCTCCCAGGACGACTTGCTGAAGGTGATCCTCGCGGCGAGCGCGCTCAGGCTCAGGCCCGTACCGCCGCGCAGCTCGCGCAGCGCCTCGGCCAGCCGCACGCATTCCGGCGCGTCTGCGCTCATTTGCCGAGCGCCCCCCAGGTCTGCGGTCCGACCAGTCCGTCGACGTCGGGCAGCTTCCTGGCGGCCTAAAAGCGCTTGACGGCGATCTCGGTGTTCGGGCCGAAGCGGCTTCCGTGGTGCCGCTCGAACTCGCAGCGGTAGGTCGTGCCGATCTTGAACGCCCCCTGGTGGGAGCCGGTCAACGGCCCCTGCTTCGGCTTGCTCGCGGCCGTGCCGTCGCCCTCCCAGGGCGCCGACACCAGCAGCGCACACCTGAAAGAGCCCCCAGCTCACCCATAACCGCCTGCCAGCATCAGCACAGCCCGTCACCACACCTTGTTCACATGGCGCGCAAGACAACGGTTCTGCTGGCCGACGACGACGCGGACCTGAGGGAAGGTGTCGGGCGGCTGCTCCGGTTCGAGGGGTATGACACCCTGCTCGCCGGGGACGGACGTACCGTCGTCGAGCTGGTCGGGATGGCCGAGGACGAGGATGCCCCCGATCTCGTGCTGATGGACGTCACCATGCCCGGGCTGGACGGGCTGGCGGCGACGCGGCGGATCAGGGCCTCCGGGTGCACCGTGCCGATCCTGATGATCACCGGGCGGGACGCGGTCGGCGACCGGATCGTCGCCCTCGACAACGGCGCCGACGACTACCTGATGAAGCCCTTCGCGGTCGAGGAGCTGCTCGCGCGGGTGCGGGCCCTGCTCCGACGCGCGCCCCGGACGGCAGCCGAGGCCCCGAGGGCCGACGATCGGCTCGCCTTCCAGGACGTCGTCATGGACCCGCGCACCCGCGTCGTCACCCGTCGCGGCCGGCCGCTCGACCTCACCAAGACCGAGTACTGCCTGCTGGAGTATCTGATGCGGCATCCGGCGAAGGTGCTCAGCCGGACGCAGATCCTGCGTGACGTCTGGGGGTTCGACTTCGAGCCCGCCTCCAACACCCTCGACGTGTACGTCATGTACCTGCGGCGAAAGCTGGAGAGCCGCGGCGAACCGCGGCTCATCCAGACCGTGCGGGGGCTCGGTTACACCCTCAGGGCTACCACCTGAGGATCATGGTCTCGTCCGTCGCCTGCGGTACGTCGGCCACGGCGTCCGGCAGCGGTTCGGCGAGTGCCGCGTAGGCACCGCCCTGTGCGACGAGTTCCTTGTGGGTGCCCGCCTCCACCAGGCGTCCGCGGTCGACGACGAGGATCTTGTCGGCGTCGGGCGCCAGGCTCAGGTCGTGCGTGATCATGATCGTCGTACGGCCCGCCATCAGCTTGCGCAGCGGTGTCACCACCTGGCGGGCGGCCACCGCGTCCAGGCCCGCGGTCGGTTCGTCCAGGACGAGGACCGGTGCGGCGCGCAGCATCGCGCGGGCGATGGCGATGCGCTGCAGCTGGCCGCCGGAGAGGGCGGCGGTGCCGGGTGCGATGTGGGTGTCGTAGCCCTCGGGGAGTGCGGTGATGAAGTTGCGCGCGGCCGCTTCCTGCGCCGCCCGCTCGATCTCCTCGTCGCTCGCGCCGGGGCGCCCGCACTCGATGTTCTCGCGGATGGTGCCGTTCAGGATCAGTGTCTCCTGGGGCAGCAGCGCCACGTTCTCGCGCAGGAACTCCAGCCGTACGTCGGTGAGCGGGACGCCGTCCAGGGTGATCGTGCCCTGTGCGGGGTCGTAGAAGCGGGTGAGCAGTTTGGACAGGGTGGACTTGCCGGCGCCGCTCGGGCCGGTGACGATCACGAGTTCGCCGGGGCCCGCGGTGAAGGACACGTCGCGCAGGGAGGCGCGGCGGGACTCCGGGTAGCGGAAGGAGACGTTGTGCAGGCCGAGCCAGCCGCGCACGGGCCATTCGGCGACCGGTTCGGCGGGGTCGGTGACCGCGGGCCTGGTGTCGAGGATCTCGTTCAGGCGCTGGGCTCCCGCCGTGGCGGCGGTGAGGGTGAGCCCGAGCTGGCCGAGGTTGCGGACCGGCGGGTAGAGGTAGCCGATGAAGGCGGCGAAGGCGAGGAGCTGGCCGAGGGTCATGCGGCCCGCGGAGATCTCCCAGACGCCCAGGCCGATCACGGCCAGCACGCACAGTGTCTCGACGACCTCGACGAACTGCTCGTACATCTCGCTGAGCCGGGCGCCGCGCACGCTCGCCCTCATCCAGGCGCGGGCTTCGACGTCGAGCCGCTTCTCCTCGTCGGCGCGGCGGTTGTACGCCTGGGTGAGCACCACGTTGCCGAGCGACTCCTCGACGACCGAGGTGATCGCGCCGTCGGCGACCCGCTCGTCCTGCGAGGCCGTCCTGATACGGCCGGAGAAGCGGCGGGCGGCGAGCAGGAACAGGGGCGCGAGGACGAAGGTGGCCAGGGCCAGGTCCCAGCGCAGGTAGAGGGCGGCGCAGGAGTAGAAGACCGCCGAGAAGGCGGCCGACACCGTGCCGACGACGCCCGACACCACCATCTGCTCGATGGCCTCGACGTCACCGGTCAGCCGCTCGACCAGGTCGCCCTGGCGGTGCTTCTGGAAGAAGTGCGGGGGCAGGCCCTGGACGTGCCGGAAGACGTTCGCCCGCAGGCGCAGGACGAATCTCTCGGCGGTCCAGGTGGCGAGCGAGTTGCCGAGGTAGCCCACGAGTGCGCCGAGCGCGGCGACGCCCAGCCAGGCGCCGGCCGGACCCCAGAACGCGGAGAGCGAGCCGGCCTCCAGGGCGTTGTCGGTGAGCTCGGCGAACAGCAGGATCGAGGCGGTCTCGGCGAGCGCGGACACCACCACGCACGCGACGATCGCCGCGAGCCACTTGCGGTCGCCGCGGGTCAGCGGCCAGAAACGGCGGAAGGCCTCGCGGACCTCTCTCATGGTCGACTCCCTTCGACTGGCCAGGACATGGCCGGGCGGGGCCACCGGGCGAGCACGCTCGCCAACCGGTGACCCCGCCGCGCGGTGTGGCTCAGCCCTGGTGGCCGACGGGGCGGCGCTTCGGGGCGGGCTTCTTCGGGGCCTTCTTCCTGGGGGCCGGGGCGGCCTTCTTGCAGTCGGCCTTCTTCACCGGGGCGATCTTGCGGAAGCTCATGTCTGTGTCCCTCTTTGCTGCGGTTCTGCAACAGTCCTTCTACCGATCTGCTGCAATTGCCTGTGATTTACTTCGGTAAATTCCGCGTCAACCCTTGTGGGCAATGGGCTTGCGTCGCGGAGCGGGCTTCTTCGGGGCCTTCTTCCTGGGCGCCGGAGCGGGCTTGTGGGCCTTCTTGACGGGGGCGATCTTGTGGAAGCTCATGGTTAGTTCCCTCCCTGAATTCTTATGTTTGTCTCAGGCTCGATTTACGCCGGGCTTACGCGGGCTTACTTGTGGCCGACCGGGCGGCGCTTCGGCGCAGGTGCGGGCTTCTTCGGGGCCTTCTTCTTCGGGGCCGGGGCGGGCTTGTGGGCCTTCTTCACCGGGGCGATCCTGTGGAAGCTCATCGTGTTCTCCTTCGCTTTCGCGTCGTTGGTTGTCGTCTGCGTCGTTCGCTTTCGACATGGAAAACACTACGGCATTCCCGAAGCCAAAAAAGCCTTTTCGCCTTAGACATCAATAAGGATCGTTGTGAGTTGCCTCTGAAAATAAAATCTCAGGCGAACCCGGGAACCGAACCCGTGCTTACACAGGTTTTAGCGACCAACGGCCAGCCCCGAGCCCTCGATCCGCACCCGGATCCCGTCCTTCTCCACGCGCACGTCCCTGAGGCGCAGTTCCCCGCGCTGTGGCTTGGGCAGCCGGAAGCCCAGGGACAGTTGGTCGGCGAGGACGGGGCGGGTGAGCCGGGGCAGGGCGTCCAGCAGCGCCGGGGCGAAGCCGAGCCGCTTCAGCAGCGCCGGGTGTTCCAGAGCCAGGTCGATCAGGTTGAGCCGCATGGCCCGGTGGACGAAGCGCGGCGTGCCGGTCACCCGCGCCAGTTTCGCGTCGGAGCGCAGGGCCTCGCGCACGGCGGAGTCGGGCACGCCGAGCCGCCGTACCACCGAGGGAACCGCGAACAGCGCCTTCGCCTTGCCGGTCTCGTGCGCGAGCCGCGCGGCGGAGCTGCGGGTGAGATGGAGGCCCTCGGAGGCGCGCACGCCGGGCCGGTAGGTCGCCAGGTCCCCTATGTCGAGGCGCATTCCGCCGATCTGCGTGGCGACGGCGCGGTCGCCGTCGCGGCGGATCCGGGCGTCGGCGCGCAGCCGCAGGTCGTGTCCGGCGACGGGGAGCGTGCCGCGGGCCAGGACGCGGTCGTGGCCGTGTCCGGTGAACGACACCTGGGACGCGCCGAGTTCGCGGTTCAGGTCGTCGAAGGAGAGCAGGACGTCGCCGTCGAGGCGGGGAATTCCCGCGCCCCGTACGGAGGTCGGGCCGTCGGGGGCGTTCAGCCGTACGTCGTGTGCGGTCGCTGTCACGCGGGCCAGCGAGACCCGGTCGGCCGCGACGTCCGGGACGGTCACGGTCACCGACTTCAGCCGGTCGTCGGCGAGTTGGGTGAGGAAGGGGAAGCCGGCGATCTCCACTTCGGGCGCCGCGCTCAGGTGCATCCGGTCCTTGAGCGCATCGGCGGCCCGGCGCTCTGCGTACAGCAGCGCCCAGCGGTCGGCGAGGGTGAGGAAGGCGGCGAGGACGACGACGCCCACCACCGCCTTCAGCGCGAGCGGGAGGCCCGCGAAGCGGCTTCGCCTACGGCGTCGGCCGCCACGGCGGTGGTTGGGCGGGGCCCAGGGCTCGTCCTCTTCCTCGACCTCGCTTGCGACAAAGACACTCGCAACGAAGTCGTTGATGTTTGTATCAGGATGCGTCGTTATGTGGTGGGGGGCACGCATCGATCCATCCGACCATGCGAACGCCCCCCACCCGCAACCTGTACCTCAGGTATGCGATCTAGCTCACGATCGTGATCCGGTTCGCCGCCGGCGGTGAAATCGGGCTGGTGGCCGAGGAGTTGGCCGTCAGGTACTTCGCCAGCGCCGCCAGGTCGTCGGACCCGACCAGGTCGTTCGTGCCCTGGCCCAGCGTGGCGAAGCCGTCGCCGCCGCCCGCGAGGAAGCTGTTGGTCGCGACGCGGTAGGTGGCTGCCGGGTCGATGGCGGTGCCGTTCAGCTTGATGGAGTCGGTGACCACCCGGTCCGCGCCGGTCTTCGTCAGGTCCAGGGTGTACGTCAGACCCGAGGACGGCTGCAGGACCTTCGGCGAGGCGGCGTTCGTGCCGCTCACCTGCTCCTTCAGTACCTGGATCAGCTGCGCGCCCGTGAAGTCCTGAAGGTTCACCGTGTTGGAGAACGGCTGGACGGTGAAGCCCTCGGCGTAGGTGACGACCCCGTCGCCCTCACTGCCCTTGGCCGCGTAGGTCAGCCCGGCCCGCACACCGCCCGGGTTCATCAGCGCCAGGTCGGTCTCCGGGTCCAGTTCCTTGCCGTACGCCAGCTGCGCGTCGGCGATCAGGTCGCCCATCGGGGACTCGGTGCCGGTGTTGGCGATGTCGGCGGAGATGTAGCCGATCGAGCGGTTGCCGACGGGCGCCGCGAGGGTGTTCCACTTGCCGATCAGCTCGGTCATGTCCGGCGCCTTGGCGACGGTCCGGGTGACCACGTGGTTCGCCGACTTCACGGACGTACGGGCGATGTCGCCGGTGAAGCGGTCGTACGTCAGCGTGGTGTCCGTGTAGAGGCGGCCGAAGGACGCGGCCGAGGTGACCATGCGGGGCTTGCCCGACGGGTCGGGGACGGTGCAGACGTAGGCCGCGTGCGTGTGGCCGGTGACGAGGGCGTCCACCGACGGCGTGATGTTCTTCGCGATGTCGACGATCGGGCCGGATATGCCGTCACCGGCGCCCGGGGAGTCGCAGTTGTAGTTGTACGAGCCGGAGGCTGGCAGGCCGCCCTCGTGGATCAGGGCCACGATCGAGTTCACGCCCTGTGCGCGCAGCACCTTGGCGTACTTGTTGATCGTCTCGACCTCGTCCTTGAACTTCAGGCCCTTGACGCCGTCGGCGGAGACGACACCCGGGGTGTCCTCCAGCGTCACGCCGATGAAGCCGATCCGGACGTCCTTCTTCTTCCAGACCCAGTACGGCTTGAGGATCGGCCTGTTGGTCCTCTCGTCGAGGACGTTGGCGGCCAGGTACGGGAAGTCGGCGCCCGCGAACTCCTCGTCCGTGTAGCAGCCGTCCGTCGGGTGGCAGCCGCCGTTCTGCAGCCGGGCCAGCTCCTTGGCGCCCTCGTCGAACTCGTGGTTGCCGACGGACGTGACGTCCAGGTCGAGCTTGTTCAGCGCCTCGATGGTGGGCTCGTCGTGGAAGAGGCCCGAGATCAGCGGGGAGGCGCCGACCATGTCGCCGCCTGCCGCGGTGATGGAGTACGCCTTGCCCTTGCGGGCCTCGCGCAGATGGGTCGCGAGGTACTCGACACCACCGGCGTCGATGGTCTTGGTCGTGCCGTCGGCCTGCAGTTCGGTGACGCGGCCGGACGAGCCCGACGGCGGTTCGAGGTTGCCGTGCAGGTCGTTGAAGGACAGCAGTTGCACGTCCTGGTAGCGGCTCGGGAGGTGGCCGCCCGGCTTGCTCTCGTGCGCGTCCGCCGGCAGAGCGGCGGCGAGGGCACCGGCGGTGGCGAGTCCGGCGGCTGCGGCGATGAGACGGTACGTCCGTCTGCGGCGCGGGTACGGCTGGGAAGTGGCTGGCATGCGCCCCCCTGTGGGTCTGCTGGGTGTCATGTCCCCGTCCGGCGCAGCCTAGGGTCAACGCGCGTAGCACAACAGGGGGTTCTTGGTTACATCCTGGTTTCCCTTTGCCCTCTGCTTTGCCTTTCTGCTCCGTTTGCCCCGTGCCCCCACTTTGTCGGGCGCGCCCCTTACCCTCGTACGCATGACCAGCGACGACACCGCACACGCGGGCCGGACCCGCTCCATCGAGACCTACTCCGTGCTCTCGCCCGAGCAGACCGAGGCCGTGCTCGCACTGCTGGCGGAGGCCGCCGCCAACGACGGGCAGCAGGCGGTGTCCGAGCAGGGCCGGCTGCAGCTGCGCGGTGGCGAACGCGAGGGCGTGTCCCATCTGCTGCTGAGCGTCGGCGGCGAACTCGTCGGCTACGCGCAGCTGGAGGACACCGACCCGGTGGAGGCGCCGGCCGCGGAACTGGTCGTCCACCCGGCGCACCGGGGCCACGGTCACGGGCGGGCGCTGGGGGCGGCCCTGCTCGCGGCGTCCGGCAAGCGGCTGCGGGTGTGGGCGCACGGGGGCCACTCGGCGGCGCGGCATCTGGCGCAGGTGCTGGGCCTGACCCTGTTCCGCGAACTCCGCCAGATGCGGCGCTCGTTGGCGGACCTGAACCTGCCGGAGCCGGTGCTCCCCCTGGACGTCACCGTCCGCACCTTCGTCCCCGGCCAGGACGACACCGCCTGGCTCGCGGTGAACGCCGCCGCCTTCGCCCACCATCCCGAGCAGGGCTCCCTCACCCAACGCGACCTCGACGACCGCAAGGCCGAACCGTGGTTCGACCCGGCGGGCTTCTTCCTCGCCTTCCGCGGCGACGAACTCGTCGGCTTCCACTGGACGAAGGTGCACGCGGCGGAACGCCTGGGCGAGGTGTACGTCCTCGGAGTGCGGCCGGGGGCGCAGGGCGGCGGGCTGGGCAAGGCCCTCACCACGATCGGCCTGCGCCACCTGGAGGCCCAGAGCCTGCCGACGGCGATGCTGTACGTCGACGCGGACAACAAGGCCGCGGTCTCCGTCTATGAGCGGTTGGGGTTCACGACGTACGAGACGGACCTGATGTACCGCTCGGAGACGTGACCCTCAACCTGCGGAGGGGCTGAAAGCGTCTCACCGGCTCCGGCAGGCACAGCGCCAGCGCCGCCACCGCCCCGACCAGCAACCACGCCCACCTCTCGTGCACCGCGTCCCACCGCTCGTCCTCCGGCCACACGAACAGCTGCCAGCGCTCCGGCAGCAGCAGCGGGGCCATGATGGCCGTGAAGAGCAGGGCCGCCGCCACCGAGGGGCCCGGCCGGGGCTCGTCCGTCAGACGGATCGCGGCCGTGCCGGCGGCGAGTGCGAGGGCGCAGGTCGCCGCCGCCTCCAGGGTGACGCCCAATGCCGGGGGCCGTGCCTCCGACGGGACGAGGAGCAGTGCGGCCGTCCACCACAGCGCGGTGAGCGGGACGACGAGCCCGAGCCGGATGCCGGTGCGCAGCGCCCGCCGGGTCGGCACCGCAGCGGTGGTGTGCCGGGCCGGGTCGTCCAGGAGGAACGTGAGGGACAGGGCGTGGGCGATGGCGGCGGTGCGCAGCAGAGTGAGGGGCGACCAGCCTGCGAGGACGCTGTCCGACAGTCGGGGCATCGCGGCGAGCAGCAGACCCAGCCCGCTGCCGACGGCCAACGCCCGCCAGGGCAGGGTGCGGCAGACCGGGGGCGTCAACTCTCGTATCACGCCTCGCACTTGTCCATCTTCCCCTTCGGCACCGCGACGCCCAGCAGCTTCGCCGCCCGTGCCGTCGTCAGCTTCGGCGCCGTGAGCTCGGCCCAGTGCGCCTTCACCCGCGCCCCGACCTCGTCACGTCCCCTGCCCAGCAACTGCCGTACGACATCCGTCTGGGCCGCCGTCATGCTCAGCGGGTCCGTCGGTGCCAGGACGATCGCCGAGCCGGTGACACTGTCGTCGAGGCGGACGTTGCGCAGGGACTGCATCGGGTGGTCCTGCCAGGACAGGGCGAGCCACATGACGGTCACCATGCGGCCGTCGCACAGTTCGCCCGCCGCCTTCTCGTTGCCCGCGACCAGTACGGAGGCGACGGCGGCCGAGAACTCGGGGACGCGGTTGCCGCCCCACGCGGCGCCGACGGTCACCTGGTGCGGGGTGGTCGACGGCTCGATCGCGGCGTCGCCGTCCAGGCCGTAGCGGGCCTCGATGCGCTGCTGGACGAGCAGTGGCTGGGTGTGCGCGGTGCCGCCGGACAGCGACTGCACCTCGTGCACGACCCCCGCCCAGGTGCCGGTGCGCACCGTCCACTCGGGGAAGGCGCAGTACGTCGACCCGCCCTCGCGCACACAGGTCTGCTCCTTCTCCGGGCTGACCGAGGCCCGTTCCCGGGCAGCCGTCAACTCCGGTGAGACACCGCCCGATTGGCCCACCGCACCGGCCAGCGTGAGTGCCAGCGCGCCCGCGAGGCCCGCCGCCAGGACCCGGGTGCGTCCGCCGCCCGCCAGCACGGCGCCGACGGCCACCAGGAGGACCAGCCCGGTCAGGTAGAGCGCGTGCCAGGCGGCGGGCCGCCCGATCAGGTCCGAGGGAAGGGTGTCGTGGCTGATCTCGCCCACGATCGGCGACAGCCAGCGGGACCACTCCGCGCCCCCCGTGCCGGCCGAGACGAGGACGCTGCCGGTGAAGAGGGCGAAGACGAGCAGCGGGGCAGCGGCGGAGGACGGGACCAGCCGGGCGGCCAGGACGCCGAGGGTGCCGCACAGCAGCACGAACAGGGGGCCGACGGCCAGTTCGGCCGGCGAACCGTGGCCCACCGCGCCCGGCCGGAGCGCCTGCCAGGTGAACTCGCCGAGCACGATCAGTGCGGTGACCACCGCGTACGGGACCACGGACAGGAGGTGCGCGAGGGTGCGCCGCCACAGCTCCATCGGCAGCACGTCGAACTGCCGGTCGGTGCCCCGCCGGCGGTCCCGCAGCGCGGCCCGGTTGACGCAGATGAACAGCGCGACGCCCAGCAGCATCGGCCCGGACTGGGTCGCCCGGTCGGCGTCCTGGAGGGCCGGGAAGGCGGCCATGCCGTCCTTCGGGAAGACCAACTGCCAGACGGTGTAGCCGATGTAGATCAGCAGGGTCGCGAACACCGGGAGGAACCACAGCTGTTGGCGTGCCTCGAAGCGGGCGAGCGCGATCACGGCCGCCCACGGCCTGCGCTGTTCGTCCCGTGCGACGGGCGGGGCCGTCGTTTCCAGTACCGCGCTCATACCGCCGCCACCTCCGCCCCGGCGTCGTCGAGAGTGAGCAAGTAGCCGTCCTCCAGGGTCGGTTCGAGAAGGTCGGCGCCGTCCGGCGGACTGCCGACGTTGCGGAAGGCGCCCGTGCCGGTGCGCCAGCCCGCCTTCGCCTCGGGGTGGCGTTCCGTGCTGCTCCACACCCGTCCGGCGGCCCGTGCGGTCAGCTCGGCGGGGGTGCCGTCGAAGCGGATGCGGCCGCCGGCCATCACCAGCACACGGTGGCAGAGCATCGCCACGTCCTCGGTCTGGTGGGTGGACAGGAGCACGGTCCGCCCCTCGCCCGCCTGCGCGATCAACTCCCGGAAGCGCATGCGCTGTTCGGGGTCCAGACCGACCGTCGGCTCGTCGAGGACGAGGAATCCCGGGTCGCCGACCAGCGCGGCGGCCAGCGCGACCCGTTGCCGCATGCCACCGGACAGCTTCTTGATGCGCTTTGCGCGTACGTCGGCGAGGGCGACCTCGTCCAGCACGCGCCGCACCTCGCGATGGCGTGCGCCCCGGTCGGTCAGCTCCTTCAGGATCGCCACGTAGTCGACGAACTCGAAGGCCGTGAAGTCCGGATGGAAGCCGGGCGTCTGCGGCAGATAGCCGAGCCGGCGCCGCACCTCCTGCCGGCCGGCCGCTGTGCCGGGGTCTTGTCCGAGCACGGTGAAGGCACCCCGGTCCGCGGGCACGGCAGTGGCCAGCACCCTCAACAGGGTGGTCTTTCCGGCCCCGTTGGGCCCGAGCAGCCCTGTGACGCCCTGGGTCAGCCGCAGCGACACGTCGTCGAGGGCACGGGTCCCGCCGTAGCGGAGGCTGAGCCCGGAGGCGGAAACGGTGGGTGTCATACGGCGGTCCCCTGGAAGCGGTCGAATCGGTCACGTACGAGGAAGAGCAGCCCGCCCGCGAGCGCGGCGACCCCCGCCGCCACCCCCTGGCCGGCCGCGGTGAACGGCACGAGCGTGGCCCTGGCGTCGTGGGCGTGGGCCGCCAGCAGCAGCGCCACCCACGCCCCGCCGACCAGCGACGGCCCGAGCACCGGGCCGAGCCGCGCGGAGAGGGCGAGGCCGGTCGAGGTGAGCGCGAGCGCGGGCAGCAGCCAGGCCAGGGCGCGCAGGCCGAAGCCGGGCAGGGCGAGGGTCGCCAGGCCGTCGAGGCCCAGGCCGGCGGCGAGGACGGCGACCGTGCGGATCATCAGCAGCTTGAACCCGTGCACGGGGGCGACGACCGCCATCTCGTACGTCGGATCCAGCGCAGGCCCGTACGAGAGCGCGACCCCGGCGAGGGGCAGCAGCGGCGCGAGGGCGAGGAAGAGCGCGGGCGAGTCCGCGATCTGGGCGGCCAGTACGGACATGACCAGCACGGCGACGACCGCGCCCAGCCAGGAGCGGCGCAGCACGGGCGTGGCCGACAGCAGCCGCGCGATGTGGTCGGCGACGCCGATCCGCAGCAGCAGCCGCTCGAACAGCCCCGGCCGGGGGGCGTCGAGTTCGGCGTCCAGCCGCTCCCAGCCGGCGTCGAGGGAGACGGCGTCGCCGACGTCGGCGAGCACACCCCTGCACTGTGCGCACGCGGTGAGGTGCGTGTCGGCCGACCAGAGCATGGGTGGCGCCAACTCGCCCTGGGCGTAGGCCCGTAGATCTTCCGTGTCGACATGCCATGTCATGCCAGCGCCTCCCGCAGTTGCTTGCGGGCCCGCATCGCCCGCGTCTTGACCGTCCCCGGCGGTATCCCGAGCAGGACGGCCGCCTCCCGGGTGGTCAGCCCGTCGATGACCGTGGCCTGGAGCACCGCGCGCAGCTCCGGCGACAGCCGGACGAGGGCGCCCGCGAGGTCCCCGTGCTCCACCCCCGCGAGCACGCGCTCCTCCGCGGACGCCTCGTCCCGGTGCCGCAGCCGCGCCAGCGTCTGCCGCAGCCGCCCCCGTGCCCCGTCGCCGCGCAGCGCGTCGATCAGCCGCCGCGAGCCGATGCGCCACAGCCACCCGGCCACATCGCCGTCCTCGTGATAGCGGGCCTTGCCCCGCCAGATCGCGAGGAACGTCTCCTGTACGACGTCGTCGACCACACCGGCGTCGGCGCACCGGCCGCGCAGGCGCGCGGTCAGCCACGGCGCGTACCGCCGGTACAGCTCCTCGAAGGCGCGCCGGTCCCCGTCCGCTGCGGCCCGCAGCAGCTCACCGTCGCTTCTCGTTTCGCTCACGTCTCCTCATCGGACCGGACCCACGGATCGGTTCACACGATCGCTCCCGACTTTCGCTCTTGACTTTCTCAGGCCACTTCCACCACCCTTTCACTACTCAATTAGTGAAAGGGTGGTTGCAGGCGTGGTCGAGTACCGCATCGACCGGCGCTCCGGCGTCGCCACCTACGTCCAGATCGTGCAGCAGACCAAGCAGGCCCTCCGTCTGGGCCTCCTGGAGCCGGGAGACAAGCTGCCCACAGCCCGCGAGGTGGTCGAGGCGACCGCCATCAACCCGAACACCGTCCTGAAGGCCTACCGGGAACTGGAACGCGAGGGCCTGGTCGAGGCCCGCCGGGGCCTGGGCACCTTCGTCCGACGCTCCCTGGGCACCGCCCCGGCCGAGTCCCCGCTCCACGGCGAGTTGGACGCCTGGGCCGCGCGGGCCCGCGAGGCCGGCCTGGACCGGGACGACGTGGCCGCGCTCTTCACCGCCGTACTCGAGAAGCACTTCGACAAGCACAGCCAGGGGGACCCCTCATGACGGACACCGCCGGCCTCGCCCTGGAGGCGGCCGCTCTGGGCAAGCGCTTCGGGGGGCTGCGCAGGTCCCGCTGGGCGCTGCGCGACTGCGGCTTCCGGCTGCCGGCCGGCCGAGTGTGCGCCGTCGTCGGCCCGAACGGCGCGGGCAAGTCCACGCTGCTCGCCCTCGCCGCAGGCCTGCTGGTGCCGACCGAGGGCAAGGTCACCGTCCTCGGCACGGACCCGGCGTCCGCCCGCACCCGCGTGGGCTTCGTCGCGCAGGACAAGCCGCTGTACCCGCAGCTCACGGTCGCCGCGACGCTGCGCACGGGCGCCGACCTCAACCCCGGCCGCTGGGACGCGGACGTCGCCGAGCGGATCGTGGCCGACGGCGGCCTCGACCCGAAGACGAAGATCCGCGCGCTCTCCGGCGGCCAGGTCACCCGCATCGCGCTCGCCCTGGCCCTCGCCAAGCGACCCGAACTCCTGCTCCTGGACGAGCCGATGGCCGACCTCGACCCGCTGGCCCGGCACGAACTGATGGGCGTGCTGATGGCGCAGGCCGCGCAGTACGGCACGACGATCGTGATGTCCTCGCACGTGGTCGCCGAACTCGAGGGCTCCTGCGATCACTTGCTGCTCATAGGCGGCGGCCGCGTCCGCCTCGCCGGCGAGATCGACGACCTGCTCGAGGCACATGTACGCGTGTCCGGCCTCGCGGAGACCTCCCTCGAACCGCACACCATCGTCGAGTCCCGTACGACCGGGCGCCAGCTGTCCGCCCTGATCCGCCCCTCCGGTCCGCTCCCGGACGGCCTGCGCACGAGCACCCCTTCCCTGGAGGAGCTCGTCCTGTCCTATCTGCGCAACCCCGAGGCCCCGGGCACGACCCCGGCCGAGCACGAGAAGGCCGCGCTGTGAGCACACTCCCGCTGCCGGGGCTGCCCCGGACGGTCCTGCGGCTGCACCGCCCGGCGCTGATCGTGTGGGGTGTGTTCGTCGCCGCCGTGATCGGCTGGCTGGTCTGGCTGAACACGGTGACGTCGAGCGTGGGCGAGAAGGAACGGGCCTCCTGCGACGTTCAGGAGACCTGCAACATCCTGAACATGCTGAACTACAGCCAGCGCACGGCATGGATCGCCGCGCTCGTCAGCTACTGCTTCCTCGGCGTCGCCGCCTGGGCGGGCGGCGCGCTGATCGGCCGCGAACTGGAGTCCGGTACGGCGCAGCTGGCGTGGACGCAGAGCGTCTCCCCCGCCCGCTGGCTGACCGCCAAGCTCGCCGTGCCCGCACTGCTGGTCACGCTCGGCTCCACCGCACTGGTCCTGACCTACCGCCGGGCCTGGAGCGCACACCCCGCCATGCGCGACGGCGACTGGACCTCCGCCGCCACCTTCGTGGCCCGCGGCCCGGCAACGGTCGCCTACGCCCTGTGCGCCCTCGCCGTCGGCACCCTCACCGCGCTGCTGCTGCGCCGCGCACTGCCCGCCCTCGGCGTCTCCCTCGCCGCGATGGGGCTGCTGAGCGTCGTCCTGCAGAACTGCCGCGCACGCCTCTGGCCGTCGGTGACCCGTGTCTCGGCGCACGAACTCCTGTGGCCCAGGCACGCATGGCAGGTGGAGAACGGCACCATCCAGCACGGCCACCGCGTCGCATACACCGGCAGCTCGCCGTGCGAGGGCAACCCCGCCCAGGTCAAGCGGTGCGCCGCCGACCTGGACATCACCGGCTACTACTCCGTCTACCACCCCCAGTCCCACTACTGGCCCCTGCACCTCGTGGAGACCGGCATCGTCCTGGCCGTGGCCGCCCTCGCGACCGTCCTCGCCTTCCGCCTCCTGCCCCGCCGCACCCGGGCCGCCCGCAAGGAGTCCGCCGCATGACCGCCCTCGCCACCGGCACCGCGCGCGCCGTGGTGCGGGTGCACCGCACGGCGCTGATCGTGTGGGCCGCGTTCATCGTGGGCGCCGTCGCGTATCTGGTGTGGCTGAACGAGGTCACCGCGCCCGACGCGCGTGCGCAGGCGGCCACCTGCAAGCCCGACACGGGCTTCTGCTCGGCCTTCCTGGCGACCCGCGACTACACCGAACCCATGGGCTGGATCAGCACGGTCGTCTACTACAGCTTCTGGGCCGTCGCCGCCTGGGCGGGCGCCTCGCTGATCGGCCGTGAACTGGAGAACGGCACCGCGCGCCTGGCCTGGACCCAGGGCGTCAGCCCGGCCCGCTGGCTGGCGACGAAGCTCGCCGTGCCCGCGCTGGTGCTCGTCCTCGGCGGTGCGCTCTTCGTCCCGGTCTTCCGCTGGGCCTGGTCGGCGAACCGGGACCTGATGGGCGACGACTGGACCTTCAACGACGTGTTCGCGGCCCGCGGCCCGGCCGTGGTGGCGTGGGCCCTGTGTGCCCTCGCGGTCGGCGCGCTCGCCGCCGTCGCACTGCGCCGCTCACTGGCCGCGCTCGCTGTCGCCGTCGCCGTGATGATCGCGCTGAACCAGTACATGGAGCCGCACCGCGAGGACCTCTGGCCGACGGTGACCCGCACCTCCGCCACAGGCCGGACCGCCACCTACCACCCCCAGTCCCACTTCTGGCCCATGAACCTCGTGGAGACCGGCATCCTCCTCACCATCGCCGCCCTCGCGACCGCCGCCGCCTTCCTCGTCCTCGGGCACCGCACCGCCCGCACGCCCCGCAAGGAGTCGCTCGCATGACCGCGCCCGGCATCAAGGCGCCGGTCATGGCACCGGTCGCCGGGGGAAGCCGTGGCCTCCCGGCCGTCCTTCTCCGGCTGCACCGCCCGGCCCTGATCACCTGGGCCGTCCTGGTCGCCCTGACCTCGGCCCTCATGCTGTGGGCCCACGGCCCCGGACACGACGCGGCACGCGCCGAGTGGCTGCGGACCTGCGGCCCGGGGGTGCCCTGCACATGGGGCAGCGCGATCGCGGACTACTACCGGGCCCGCACCCTCGCGGAGGCCGTCATCGCGGTGCTCCCGCTGCCGATCGCCGCCTGGGCGGGCGCCGCCCTGACCGGCCGCGAACTGGAGTCCGGCACCGCCCACCTGGCCTGGACCCAGAGCGTCCCGCCCGCCCGCTGGCTCACCGCCAAGCTCGCGCTGCCCGCCGTACTGCTCACCACCGGTTCCGCGTTCCTCGTCGTACTGCACCACCTCATGGCCGCGACGCCCCCGTTCCCGTACGACTGGCGCTGGAACGACAGCCAGAACCTCCCCACCGACAGCGCCCTCGCCCTGGCGAACCCCCTCCTCGGCCTCGCCCTCGGCGCCCTCGCCGGCCTGGTGCTGCGCCGGTCCCTGCCCGCAATGGCCGTCGCCGTCGCGAGCACGGAAGCCGTGCTCGTCGCGACCGGCTACTCCCGCAACCGGCACCTCCTGCCCCACTCCTGGCCCCTGCGCCTCGTCGAGACCGGGCTCGTCCTCGCCGTCGCCGCCGCGGCCGTGGTGATCGCCCTCCGGCTGCTGCGCCGCAGCGCCGTGTGAGGCATCCGATGCGCGTACGTCCTTCCACGGGGGGATGGACGTACGTATTCTCGGGGCGGCTCCCAGCAGGCTGTTACGTCGGTCCCGCCGACGTAGACGCCCGGGAGCCGCCCCCAGATATCCCGCACGCCATGTCGCCGTAACCAACGGTTCAGACGGGCTTGCGACGCTCGGCCAATGACGCCCGCCGCGCCAGAGCCTTCGCCGCCCCCTGAGGGGCCCGCGGGGAACGGGGACGCCCTCCGATCCGTGTACACGCTCCCGCCCGCTGCTTCTGACGCGCCCGTTTCGCTCGGAGCGCGGAAGAATGGGTTCATGAGTCAGCCAGACACCGCCCAGGCACAGGTCCAGCACGCGCAGCCCTCCGTGGGCTCCATAGCCGCGCACCGCCCGCACACGGTGGCCGCCGCGGTCTCCGACCTGGAACCCGACATCGACGCAGATCTCGATGCGTACGAGGAGTCGCCGTACGACGGGCCTCAGCTGCCGCAGGGCCGCTTCCTCGACCGGGAGCGCAGCTGGCTGGCGTTCAACGAGAGGGTCCTCGAACTCGCCGAGGACCCCAACACCCCGCTGCTGGAGCGCGCCAACTTCCTCGCGATCTTCGCCAGCAACCTGGACGAGTTCTTCATGGTCCGGGTGGCCGGTCTGAAGCGCCGTATCGCCACCGGGGTCGCCACCCGTTCCGCGTCCGGCCTGCAGCCGCGCGAGGTACTGGAGATGATCTGGGCCCGCTCCCGCGAGCTCATGGCCCGGCACGCCGCCTGCTACCACGAGGACGTCGCCCCCGCGCTCGCGGAGGAGGCCATCCACCTGGTCCGCTGGGCCGAGCTGACGGAGAAGGAGCAGGCCCGCCTCTTCACACTCTTCCGGCACCAGATCTTCCCGGTCCTGACCCCGCTGGCGGTCGACCCGGCGCACCCCTTCCCCTATATCTCCGGCCTGTCCCTGAACCTGGCCGTCATCGTGCGCAACCCGGTCAGCGGCCACCGCCACTTCGCGCGCGTCAAGGTGCCGCCGCTGCTGTCCCGCTTCCTGGAGAGCTCCCCGGGCCGCTACGTCCCGATAGAGGACGTCATCGCCGCCCACCTGGAGGAGCTGTTCCCGGGCATGGAGGTCCTGGAGCACCACGCCTTCCGGCTCACCCGCAACGAGGACCTCGAGGTCGAGGAGGACGACGCCGAGAACCTCCTCCAGGCCCTGGAGAAGGAGCTCATGCGGCGCCGCTTCGGGCCGCCGGTGCGCCTGGAGGTCGAGGAGTCCATCGACCGCGAGGTCCTGGACCTGCTGGTGCGCGAGCTGAAGATCTCCGAGGCCGAGGTCTACCCCCTGCCCGGCCCCCTGGACCTCACGGGCCTCTTCCGCATCGCGGGTCTGGACCGTCCCGAGCTCAAGTACAAGAAGTTCATCGCCGGCGTCCACCGCGACCTGGCCGAGGTCGAGTCGGCGTCCGCGCCCGACATCTTCGCCGCCCTGCGCAGCCGGGACGTGCTGCTGCACCACCCGTACGACTCCTTCTCGACGTCGGTGCAGGCGTTCCTGGAGCAGGCGGCCGAGGACGACGACGTCCTCGCGATCAAGCAGACCCTGTACCGGACGTCCGGCGACTCCCCCATAGTCAACGCGCTCATCGACGCCGCCGAGGCCGGCAAGCAGGTCCTCGTCCTGGTCGAGATCAAGGCCCGCTTCGACGAGCACGCCAACATCAAGTGGGCGCGCAAGCTGGAGGAGGCCGGCTGCCACGTGGTCTACGGCCTGGTCGGCCTGAAGACCCACTGCAAGCTGTCCCTGGTGGTCCGTCAGGAAGGCGACACGCTACGGCGCTACAGCCACGTCGGCACGGGCAACTACCACCCCAAGACGGCCCGGCTGTACGAGGACCTCGGCCTGCTCACCGCCGACCCCCAGGTGGGCGCCGATCTCTCGGACCTCTTCAACCGCCTCTCCGGCTACTCCCGCCGCGAGACGTACCGCCGCCTGCTCGTCGCCCCCAAGTCCCTTCGTGACGGCCTGATCGCACGGATCAACAAGGAGGCCCAGCACCACCGCGCGGGCCGCCCGGCGTTCATCCGCATCAAGGTCAACTCGATGGTGGACGAGGCGCTCATCGACGCCCTCTACCGCGCGTCCCAGGCCGGCGTGCCGGTCGACGTCTGGGTGCGCGGCATCTGCGCGATCCGCCCCGGCGTCACGGGCCTGTCGGAGAACATCCGCGTCCGCTCGATCCTCGGCCGCTTCCTCGAGCACTCCCGTGTCTTCGCCTTCGGCAACGGCGGCGAACCGGAAGTGTGGATCGGCAGCGCCGACATGATGCACCGCAACCTCGACCGCCGTATCGAGGCCCTGGTCAGGGTTACCGACCCGGCCCACCGCGCAGCCCTGAACCGGCTGTTGGAGACCGGCATGTCCGACACCACCGCCTCCTGGCACCTCGGCCCGGACGGTGAGTGGACCCGGCACGCCACCGACGCGGACGGCCAACCCCTGCGCAACGTTCAGGAGATGCTCATAGACGCCCGGAGGCGCCGGCGTGGCACAGCAACACCTTGACCCGACGGACCCCGCGGCCGGGCCCTCCCCCACTCTCGACTCCGCTCGAGCGGGAGATACTCCCGTCGGGGATGCCCTCGCGGGCTACCTGCGGGCCCAGGCCACGGAGTTCCTCCGCGCCCTGCGGCTGCACCGGGAAACCGGCCCGGCCGCGGCGGGCACGGAGGAGTCCGTCGACGCGGCGCGCGCCCTGCGCCGCTCGGTCCGCCGCATCAGCGGCAGCATGCACACGTTCCGCCCGCTCCTGGAGGCCGACTGGTCGGAGGGTCTGCGCCCCGAACTGGCATGGCTTTCGGGGACGTTGTCGATGGAGAACGCGTACGCGTGCCGCCTGGAGCGCCTGTTGCTGGCGCTGCACAGGCTGTCGGGGGCGGTCTTCCCGGCGCAGACGGGCGTGGCCGCGGCCGTCTCCGCGGCCGGCACCACCGCCGGTCCGCCCGCCCCGCCCCCAACGGACCGCGGCAACCTGACAGTTGGCGCGGCCAAGGCGGGCGCCCTGCTGGAACGCCAGCTCACCCTCGCCCGCACCCGGGCCCACAGCACCGCCCTCCAGGCCCTCGGTTCCTCCCGCTTCCACGCCGTCGCGGACAAGGTCGCCGTCCTGGCCAGCGAGGTCCCCCTCACGGCCACCGCCCCCGGCGCGGACCTGCGCCCCCTCGCCGCCGCCGCCGAGGAACGCCTCACGGACGCGGTCACCGCGCTGCCGCTGGTCACCGCCGGCAGCCCCTACAACGCGGAGGCCCTGATCCACGGCCTCTCCCCGGACCCCTCCCCGCACCCGCAGGACGCCCCCTGGCACCAGGTCCGCCTGCTCCTGCGCCTGCACCGCTACGCCCGCGAGACCCTCTACGGCACGGGCGCCCCGATCGACGTCCGCCTGCTGACCGCGGGCCAGGCCCTCGACCGCCACCGCGACGCCTCGGAGGCGGCGGCCGCCGCGGCCTCCGCGGCCCGAACTCCGCGCATCGCCCCGGCCACCGCGTACGCCCTCGGCGTGCTCCACGCCGACCAGCGCCACGAAGTGGAGGCAGCCCGCTTCGCGTTCCAACAGTCCTGGCAGAAACAGGTGGTGAGTACGTGACGCACAACCCCGACAGCAACGACACCCCCATCGAGGCGGCCGGCTGCGTCCTGTGGCGCCGCTCCCCGGTCGACGGCGACCTGGAGGTCTGCCTGGTCCACCGGCCGAAGTACGACGACTGGTCCCACCCCAAGGGCAAGCTCAAGCGCGGCGAGGAACACCTCGCGGCCGCCCTGCGCGAGGTGGCCGAGGAGACGGGCTACAGAGCGGACCCGGGAGCCGAGCTGTCGACCCTCCGCTACTTCGCCCAGAACCGGCCCAAGCAGGTCCGTTACTGGGCGGCCGAGGCGACCTCGGGCAGCTTCGCCCCCACCGCGGAGGTGGACCGCATCCTGTGGCTCTCCCCCGCCGCCGCCCGCAGCCGCCTGACCCAGTTCCGGGACCGCACGCTGGTCGACGAGCTGCTCACCACCCTGCGTCACGCCTGAAGGCCGACGTGCCCCTCGGCGTCCGTCCGGGCCTGACTCCGCGCTCTGCGGGCAGGCCCGCGCCATCCGCAGCTGCACCGGGCAAAACAGAAACGGCCCTGTTCGACCGTTGTCGTGCGATGTTCCTGCTGCGCCACGCTGACAACGTTACCCAGCCCGAGTAAAGGGCGAGTATGCGCGTGACGGCCCCCCGTACCCGTCGTTAAGCGGAACGACAGGGGGCCCGTGACGGACGTACCGGCTGGGGGTTGGCAGGCGATGGCAGAGCGGCAGCGCAGGGTCGGCGGAGCGGTTGTCGCGGGGTTCGTCGTCTGTCTCGGGGCCAGTGGGTGCTCCGGCAGCGGCGCGGCCGCGGAGGACGCCCGCGCCGCCGACCCCGTCCACACCCTGCAGCGTGCCGCCGGCACCCTCCTGGACGCGGGCAGCTCCAAGGCCCGTACGTCGATGGAGATGGCCACCGGCGGCACCCGCGTCACCATTCGCGGCGAGGGCGTCTACGACTACACCGAGCAACTCGGCCGGCTGCAGGTCCAGCCCCCGACGGACCCGGCGGGCGCCGCCGAGCACCGCCCGATCACCGAACTCCTCGCGCCCGGCGCCCTGTTCATGAAGAACCGGGGTGCGGGGGTCCCCGCCGACAAGTGGGTGCGGGTGGACACGGCCACGCTCTCCGACGGCAATCTGGTCACCGGCGGTGCCACCGACCCGCTCACCTCCGCCGAGCTGCTGCGCGGGACGCGCACGGCGACCTACCTCGGCCGGACCGAGGTCGCGGGCGCCAAGGTGCGGCACTACCGCGGCACCGCCGACCTCGCGCTGGCCGCGAAGGGCGCCGCCAAGGGCACCCGGGAGGCACTTGCCGCGGCGGCGAAAGGGTTCGCCACGACCCGGGTCCCGTTCGACGTGTACCTCGACGACCAGGGCCGCATCCGCAAGATCCGCCACCGCTTCAGCTTCGTCAACGGCCGCGAGCAGGCCACCGTCGCGGTCGCCTCGACGACGCTGCTGTACGACTTCGGGACCCCCGTCGACGTACGGTTGCCGGCGTCGAAGGACATCTACGAGGGAAAGATCGCCGAGCGTTGAGGCCCCCGAGGCCCTACGCACGGAGGACCGACGGGCGTCAAGAACTAGCCCTTCCGTGCCATGCGCGGTGTGTAGGCCGCTCCCTACTCTAGGAAGTCGGTAACGGCAGAGAAGAGGTGATGCACGTGGCTCCGGTCGGCGGTACGGCAGTTCAGGACCACGTGGCCCTCGCCGAGATCGAGCTGTGCGGAGAGCTCATCATCGCGGCCTCGGCCGCGGAGGACCGGCTCAGCCTGGAGAGCATCGACGAGGTGCTGAAAGTGGCCCAAGAACGCGAGGAAGCCTCCGGCGACTGAGCCGGAGGCACCCCGATCAAGCCACAGCGGTACGACGGCCGCTCAGGTCCGCAGCAGGCGGGCGATCGCCTTCGTCGCCTCCTCGACCTTGGCGTCGATCTCGTCACCGCCCTTGACGGCGGCATCGGCGACGCAATGGCGCAGGTGCTCCTCCAGGAGCTGCAGGGCGAAGGACTGCAGGGCCTTGGTGGAGGCGGACACCTGCGTGAGTATGTCGATGCAGTAGACGTCCTCCTCGACCATGCGCTGCAGGCCACGGATCTGGCCCTCGATCCTGCGCAGTCGCTTGAGGTGCTCGTCCTTCTGCTTGTGGTAGCCGTGCGTCTCGTGCGCGGAGGGCGCAGCCGCGCCGGCCTCAGTGGTCGTCATCGCGTCCTCCAGCTCCAGACATATACCCCTAGTGGGTATATCGTAACGAACTTTGCGGGGTATAGGGCCCTTGGCCAAGGCCCGGAACGAAGCCCCGTACCGCCCCCGTGCTGATCACTCTGCTCGATGGGCGACACTGGGGGACGGCCCATTAGCCGTGGCCGGATGATGCACCTAGCATCAGCCTGACCGAAACCGATGCACCCCGAGGACCCCTTGTGCGCTTTCGTCTGACCCCCAGGGAGACGAGCTTCTATGACATGTTCGCCGCATCCGCGGACAACATCGTCACGGGCTCGAAGCTCCTGATGGAACTGCTCGGGGCGGACACTTCCGCCCGGGCCGAGATCGCAGAGCGTATGCGGGCCGCTGAACACGCAGGTGACGACGCCACGCACGCGATCTTCCACCAGCTGAACTCCTCCTTCATCACGCCCTTCGACCGCGAGGACATCTACTCCCTCGCCTCGTCCCTCGACGACATCATGGACTTCATGGAGGAGGCCGTCGACCTGGTCGTCCTCTACAACGTGGAGGAGCTCCCCAAGGGCGTCGAGCAGCAGATCGAGGTGCTGGCGCGGGCGGCCGAGCTCACGGCCGAAGCCATGCCGAACCTCCGCACGATGGACAACCTCACCGAGTACTGGATCGAGGTCAACCGCCTGGAGAACCAGGCGGACCAGATCCACCGCAAGCTGCTCGCCCACCTCTTCAACGGCAAGTACGACGCCATCGAGGTGCTGAAGCTGAAGCAGATCGTGGACGTGCTCGAAGAGGCCGCGGACGCTTTCGAGCACGTGGCGAACACGGTGGAGACCATCGCCGTCAAGGAGTCCTGACCCCTTCATGGACACCTTCGCTCTGGTCGTGACCATCGCGGTCGCGCTCTTCTTCACGTACACCAACGGCTTTCACGACTCGGCGAACGCGATCGCGACGTCGGTGTCGACGCGGGCACTGACCCCGCGAGCGGCCCTGGCGATGGCCGCTGTGATGAACCTCGCGGGCGCCTTCCTCGGTTCTGGAGTCGCGAAAACCGTCAGCGAGGGCCTGATCTCGACGCCGGAGGGCGCGACGGGGATGGGCATCCTCTTCGCGGCGCTGACGGGCGCGATCGTCTGGAACCTGATCACCTGGTACTACGGCCTGCCCTCGTCGTCCTCCCACGCCCTGTTCGGCGGCCTGGTGGGCGCGGCACTGGCCGGCAGCACGACCGTGCACTGGAACGGCGTCCTGGACAAGGTCGTCATCCCGATGTTCCTGTCTCCGGTGGTCGGCCTGATCGCCGGCTACCTCGTCATGACCGCGATCCTCTGGCTCTTCCGCAAGGCCAACCCGCACAAGGCCAAGCGAGGCTTCCGCATCGCGCAGACGGTTTCCGCGGCCGGCATGGCCCTCGGTCACGGCCTCCAGGACGCGCAGAAGACGATGGGCGTGGTCGTCATGGCCCTGGTGATTTCCGGCCACCAGACCTTCAGCGACCCGATCCCGGTCTGGGTGAAGATCGTCTGCGCGGTCATGCTCTCCCTGGGCACCTACGCCGGCGGCTGGCGCATCATGCGCACCCTGGGCCGCAAGATCATCGAACTGGACCCGCCGCAGGGCTTCGCCGCCGAGACCACGGGCGCGTCGATCATGTTCACCACGGCCTACATCTTCAAGGCCCCCATCTCGACGACCCACGTCATCACCTCGGCCATCATGGGCGTCGGCGCCACCAAGCGTCTGAACGCGGTCCGCTGGGGCGTGGCCAAGAACATCATCCTGGGCTGGTTCATCACGATGCCGGCAGCAGCACTGGTGGCGGCAGGCGCGTTCGGAGTCGTGAACCTGGCGTTCCTGTAAGCCCTTCCGATACGACGACGGGCCCGCCCCCGGGAGCCGGGGGCGGGCCCTTCATCGTCCTCGCGGTGGCACCGCCATGCAGCACCGCGAGGGGTTTGTGGCGGCCTAGCCGAAGCGGCCGGAGATGTAGTCCTCCGTGGCCTGGACCGACGGGTTGGAGAAGATCCGCTCCGTGTCGTCGATCTCGATCAGCTTGCCGGGCTGCCCGACCGCCGCGAGGTTGAAGAACGCCGTACGGTCCGAGACACGCGCCGCCTGCTGCATGTTGTGCGTCACGATGACGATCGTGAAGCGCTCCTTCAGCTCACCGATCAGGTCCTCGATGGCGAGGGTCGAGATCGGGTCGAGCGCCGAGCAGGGCTCGTCCATGAGCAGCACCTTCGGCTCGACCGCGATCGCGCGAGCGATGCAGAGGCGCTGCTGCTGACCACCGGACAGACCCGAACCCGGCTTGTTCAGACGGTCCTTGACCTCGTTCCACAGGTTCGCGCCCTTGAGCGACTTCTCCACGACGTCGCTCAGCTCGCTCTTCTTGTACGAGCCGTTCAGCCGCAGACCCGCCGCGACGTTGTCGAACACGGACATCGTCGGGAAGGGGTTCGGACGCTGGAAGACCATGCCGACCTCACGCCGCACCGCCACCGGGTCGACCCCGGCGCCGTACAGGTTCTCGTCGTCGAGCATGACCTTGCCCTCGACCCGGCCGCCCGACGTCACCTCGTGCATCCGGTTGAGGGTGCGCAGGAACGTGGACTTGCCGCAGCCGGACGGGCCGATGAAGGCCGTGACGGTACGGGGCTCGATGCTCATCGAGATGTCCTCGATGGCACGGAACGAGCCGTAGTAGGCGCTGAGGCCGCTGACGTCAATTCGCTTGGCCATTGGAAATCACTGCTTCTTTCGAGGGGAGACTGGTCGCTGTATGGCCGCGTCAGCGACCGGACTTCGGGGCCTTCCAGCGGGCGATGCCGCGGGCCACCAGGTTCAGGATCATCACGAAGGCGATCAGCGTGAGCGACGCCGCCCAGGCTCGGTCGTACGCCGCGTTGTTGCCTGCGCTGTTCGCGTACTGCTGATAGATGTACAGCGGAAGCGACTGCTGCGCACCCTCGAAGGGGTTGTTGTTGATGAAGCGGTTGCCGAACACCAGCAGCAGCACGGGCGCGGTCTCACCGGCGATACGGGCGATCGCCAGCATGATGCCGGTCGTGATGCCGCCGATCGAGGTCGGCAGGACCACCTTCAGGATGGTGCGCCACTTCGGGACACCGAGCGCCAGCGAGGCCTCGCGCAGCTCGTTCGGAACGAGCTTGAGCATCTCCTCCGTGGAGCGGACGACCACCGGCATCATCAGGATGGCCAGGGCCAGCGATCCGGCGAAGCCGAACGGCTCCATGTCGAAGATCAGCATCAGCGACAGGATGAACAGACCCGCGACGATCGACGGGACACCCGTCATCACATCGACGAAGAAGGTGACGGCCCGGGCAAGCTTGCCGCGGCCGTACTCGACCAGGTAGATCGCGGTGAGCACGCCGATCGGGGCGGCGATGAGCGTCGCGAGGGCGACCTGCTCCAGGCTGCCGATGATGGCGTGGTAGATGCCGCCGCCCGGCTGGGAGTCGGCGACGATGCCCATCGAGTGGGTCAGGAAGTAGATGTCGAGGACCTTCACGCCGCGCGCGACGGTCGTCCACACCAGGGAGACCAGCGGCACGACGGCGAGCAGGAAGGCGACCCAGACCAGGGCGGTCGCGATGCGGTCCTTGGCCTGCCGGCGGCCCTCGACGCTCGCGGCGATGCCGTACGTGGCGACGAGGAAGACCAGACCGGCGATCAGGCCCCACTGGACCTTGCTGTCGAGACCGGCGGCCAGGCCGATGCCGACGGCCACGGCCACGGAGCCGACGGCGATCGCCCACGGCGACCACTTCGGCAGGGAGGCGCCGCGCAGGGTGCTGGGGCGCTTTTCGGCGATGGCGGCGTTGCTCATGCGTTGGCCCCCGAGTACTCCGCACGGCGGGCGATGATCATGCGAGCCGCGCCGTTGACCAGCAGGGTGATGACGAACAGGACCAGACCGGAGGCGATCAGCGCGTCACGGCCGAACTCGTCCGCCTCGCCGAACTTGCTGGCGATGTTCTGGGCGAAGGTGCCGCCGCCCGGGTTGAGCAGGCTGGCGTGGATCAGGAAGTCCGGGGAGAGCACGGTCGCGACGGCCATCGTCTCGCCGAGCGCACGGCCGAGGCCGAGCATCGAGGCGGAGATCACGCCGGAGCGGCCGAAGGGCAGGACGGCCATGCGGATGACCTCCCAGCGCGTGGCGCCGAGGGCCAACGCGGCCTCCTCGTGCATCTGCGGGACCTGCCGGAAGACCTCGCGGCTCACGTTGGTGATGATCGGCAGGATCATGATCGCGAGCAGGATGCCCACGGTGAGCATCGAGCGCGGGGCGCCCTCGTCCCAGGAGAACAGGCCGGTCCAGCCGAAGTAGTCGTTCAGCCAGCCGAAGAGGCCGTTCATGTGCGGAACGAGGATCAGCGCGCCCCAGAGGCCGTAGACGATGGACGGCACGGCGGCGAGCAGGTCGATCACGTAGGCGATGGGACCGCTCAGCCTGCGCGGGGCGTAGTGCGTGAGGAACAGCGCGATGGCCACCGCGATCGGGACCGCGATGACCATGGCGATGATCGAGGAGATCACCGTGCCGTAGGCCAGGACGGCGATACCGAAGGACGGCGGCTGGAGGCTGGTGTTCCACTCGAAGGTGGTGAGGAAGTTTCCGTGGTCCTTGCTGATCGCGAGCGAGGCGCGGTAGGTGAGGAAGACCGCGATCGCGGCCATGATCACCAGCAGCAGGATGCCCGACCCACGGGACAGACCGAGGAAGATCCGGTCGCCGGGTCGGGTGGCGCCACGGGCCGCGCGCTTCTGCTCGGCCGTGGAGGGCTCAGGGGTGGGGGGCGGTGCGTCGGTTATCTGTGTTGATGTGTCCATCGGGTTCTCCGGTCTGCGGAACCGCACGCGCTGTGCGGCTCTGCGAAGCCGTACGCGACGTACGGCTCGTGGCGGCGGTGCACCGGACGATGCGGCCCGGTCCCGGGTTTTCAGGCCCGGGACCGGGCCGCACTCAGATCAGCTCAGGCCCTCGATGGTGGTGCGGACCTTGGCGATGATGTCGGCGGGGATGGGGGCGTACTTGAGGTCGGGCAGAACCTTCTGGCCGTCCTCGGAGGCGATGTAGCGCAGGAACGCCTTGGTGCCGGGGAGCGTGTCGGCCTTGTTGCCCTTGTCACACACGATCTCGTAGGTGACCAGGGTGATCGGGTACGCGCCGTCGGCCTTGGTGGCGTAGTTCAGCTGGAGCGACAGGTCCTTGCCCGTGCCCACGACCTTGGCGTCCGCGATGGCCTTGGTGGCGCTGTCGCTGCTGGGCGCGACCGGGGCGCTGGCGCCCGTGTCGATGCTGACCGCCTTCACGCCCTCGGCGACGTAGGACAGCTCGAAGTAGCCGATGGCGCCGTTGGTCTGCTTGACCTGCGCGGCCACACCGGAGGACTGCGCGGCGGACTGGCCGCCCTTGGCCTGCCAGGCCTTGCCGCCGGAGTACTTCCAGTTGTCCGGGGTGGAGGCGATCAGGTACTTGGTGAAGTTGTCCGTGGTACCGGACTCGTCCGAGCGGTGGAACGCCTGGATCTTGAGGTCGGGCAGCTTGGCGGACGGGTTCAGCTTCTTGATCGCCGGGTCGTTCCACTTGGTGATCTTGCTGTCGAAGATCTTCGCAAGGGTCGGGGCGTCCAGGACCAGGTTGTCGACGCCGGACAGGTTGTAACCCACCGCGATCGGGCCACCGACCATCGGGAGGTCGATGCCCTGGCCGCCGGAGCAGACCTTCTTGGAGGCGGTGACTTCTTCGGGCTTCAGCGCGGAGTCGGAACCGGCGAAGGCGAGCTGGCCCTGGGTGAAGGAGGTGACACCCGCACCGGAACCGCCGGCCTTGTAGTTGATCTGCACGCCACAGGCCTTGGAGAACTGCGCGACCCAGGCGTCGATCGCGTTCTTCTGCGCAGACGAGCCGTCGGACAGCAGCTGACCCTTGGCGTCGTCACACTTGATCGAGCTGCCGCCCGTCGTCGCCGAAGCGCTGCTGCCGCCGCTGCTGCTGCTGGTGTCGTCCGAGCCGCACGCCGTGAGGACCAGGGCGCCGGACGCGGCGAGGGCACCGAGGGCGATGGCCCGCCGGTTCATGCGCTGAAGCTTCACTGAGGGAGTTCCTTCCAGGAGCCGTCGGCCTGAATCCGGCGGCGTGCGAAGTTCCGGGTGATGGGGACACGTACTGCTCGGCCGCGGCCCACATCGCGTTGAGGCTGAAATTAGGCAGATCAGGTGAAGGCGCCGATGGCCGCAAATGAACGAGAGGTGAACCCCTGCAGACTTTGTGGTTAGGTCACGGAATGCTCACGGGGAGGGCACGTGAAGGTCCCGGGCCACGAAGCCGGGCTGATCCGGTGGACAAGCAGGCAGTGACACAGGTCACAGACTCTACGGTGACACAGGAGTGACACTTCCGCCGGAACCCGGGAGATCGGCGAGCCATCTCATCCCCCGAGAGCAATCGGGAGGCACAGCATGGAACGGCGTACGTTCATAGGCGGCGGCGCGGCCGCGATCGCAGCGGTCGCCACGGCCGCGTGCAAGGGCGGGTCCGCCGACGCGGACACCACCGGCTCGTCGTCATCTTCCGGTACGTCGATCAGGTCCGCCGCCGCGGCTCCCGCGAACTGGACCGCCCTCGCCCGCGACCTCGACGGCAGCCTGATCCGCCCGGGCGAGGCGAACTGGGCCACGGCCCACCAGCTCTACAACACGCGCTTCGACGGACTGAAGCCGGCGGCCGTCGCCTACGTCGCCCACGCCGACGACATCCGTACGACCCTCGCCTACGCCCGGGCGCACGGCATCAAGGTCGCGATCCGCAACGGCGGCCACTCCTACGCGGGTTGGTCCTCCGGCAACGGCAAGCTGATCCTCGACGTCTCGAAGCTGAAGCAGATCCGGGTGAGCGGCGGCCAGGCGGTCGTCGGCGCCGGCTCCAAGCTGATCGACGTCTACCGCGCGCTCACCGCGAAGGGCGTGACCATACCCGCGGGCTCCTGCCCCACGGTCGGTGTCTCCGGCCTGGTCCTCGGCGGCGGCCACGGCGTCGTCTCCCGGGCGTACGGCCTCACTTGCGACAGCCTCACCCAGGCGACGCTGATCACGGCCGACGGCAAGCAGCTGACCGCCGACGCGAGTGAGAACAAGGACCTGTTCTGGGCCCTGCGCGGCGCGGGCAACGGCAACTTCGGCGTCGTGACCGAACTGCACTTCAAGACCCACCCGGCACCGCAGGCGGTGTCCGCGTACGTGACCTGGCCCTGGTCGAAGGCCGCCGCCGTGGTGAAGGCCTGGCAGGAGTGGGGCCCCGACCAGCCCGACGAGATCTGGTCCTCCTGCCACCTCGAGAACGGCGGCTCGCCCACCGTGTCGGTCGCGGCCTTCTCCATCGGCACGTACGGCGACCTGCAGAACGCGATCGACCGCCTGGTCTCCAGGGTCGGCTCGCCCGCCCGCAGCGCCACCCTCAAACGGCACACCTACGAGGGCGCGATGGAGGCGTACGCGGGCTGCTCGTCCTTCGCCACCGACGCCCAGTGCCATCTGCCCGGCTCCACCCCGGGCCGCAACCCGCAGGGCGCCCTGGGCCGGGAGACCTACACGGCCCGCTCGGACTTCTTCGACCGCTCGATCTCCGCGGCCGGCATCCAGACCCTGCTCACCCGCATCAGTTCCGTCCCGGGCGGCGCGGGCAGCATCGCGCTGACGGCCCTGGGCGGCGCGGTCAACCGCGTCTCCCCCACGGCGACGGCCTTCGTCCACCGCCGCTCCCGGATGCTGGCCCAGTACATCGCGTCCTGGCGCGCCGGCACGACGGGCACGGCGCCCCAGTCCTGGCTCACGAAGACCCACGACGCGATGCGGCCGTACGCCTCCGGAGCGGCGTACCAGAACTACACGGACCCGACCCTGACGGACTGGCGGAAGGCGTACTACGGCGACGCGGCCGCGAAGCTGGCGACCGTGAAGAAGCAGTACGACCCGAACCGCTTCTTCACCTACCCCCAGGCGTTGTAAGGCCGCTACGCGGCGAGGTCCCGCTCCTCCGACTCGACGTCCTTGCGGGCCCCGGGGATCACGGCGTCCTGCCCTACGGCCGACCGCCCCCGGGCCCGAACGATCCATCCGCCCCACGCCGACCGCTCGACCGCCTTCGTCAGCGGTGTGAGCAGGGCCATGGCGAGCGGCGACAGCAGAAGCGCGACGGCCGTGCCGAGCGCGAACCCGCCGACCACGTCCGTCGGGTAGTGCACGCCCATGTACACCCGGCAGAAGCCTTCGAGCAGGGCCAGTGCGATGCCCGCGAGCCCGAACTTCCGGTTGGCGACGAACAGTCCGACCGCCATGGCCATGGTGATCGTCGCGTGGTCGCTCACGAAGGAGTAGTCGGTCTTGCCGGACACCAGGACGTCGAGCCCCTGGTGGTCGCGAAACGGCCGGGGCCGCTCGACGAAGCCCCTTATCGGCACGTTCACCAGCACCGCGAGCGCGGCGGCCAGCGGCGTCCACACCAGCGCGGCCACGGACGTCGCGGCGTCCTCGGCCCCGCGCCGGCGCACGGACCACCAGCACCAGACCACCAGCAGCACCATGGCGAGCAGCAGCCCGTACTCCCCGACGAACTCCATGACCCGGTCGATCCAGCGCGGCGCGTCCTTGGCCAGGCCATTGATGTCGTAGAGCAGGTCGACGTCGGGGTTCGACCCGGATTCGGCGAGTCCAGCCATCGTGCTGCGGCCCCTTCGTCGTCTGCCTCGGGCGCACTCGCGTGCGCCGCGCTTACCCACCCCCGTGGTTGTAGATCACGTTGTAGACAACTACAGATGACTACGAGAACAGGAACGCACGGTCCCGGTTACTACGTTCCACACTCCACCGAATGATCACGCAGACGTTATCGAAGAGAGACTCATCGCCGCAGCTCAGGGGGTGGGTTCACGCTCGGTTCACACCGTGGTGGGCAATGCTTTCGCGCCATCTTCGGTGACCCTCGTCGCCCCGAAGTACTCGGAGATGTCGATGGGGTCGAAGCGGATCACGGCACCCGTGCGCGGCGCGTCGATCATGTATCCGCCGCCCACGTAGATCCCCACGTGGTGGATGGCCCGGGAGTCGGTCGGGTCCTTCGAGAAGAACACGAGATCGCCGGGCAGCAGCTCGTCCCGCTTCGGGTGCGGCCCCGCGTTGTACTGGTCGTTGGCCACCCGCGGCAGCGTGATCCCGACGCTCTCGTACGCGGCCTTGGTCAGCCCCGAGCAGTCAAAACGCCCGTCGTCGGCGGCTGTTCCGTTGCCGCCCCACAGATAGGGCGTGCCGAGCTTCTTCTGCGCGTAGTAGATGGCTCCCGCGGCCTGCTTGGACGGATCCACCCGCGTCGTGGGCGCGGCGAAGCTCTCCTCGAGCGTCGTGATCGTCTTGACGTAGTTCCGGGTCTCCTTGTACGGCGGCACACCCCCGTACTTGATCACCGCGTAGGCCCCGGCGTTGTACGAGGCCAGCATGTTTTCGGTCAGATTCCCGGGTACGTCCTTCACGTACGAGGCGAGCTTGCAGTCGTACGACGCGGCGGACGGAATCGCGTCCTGCGGGTCCCAGACGTTCTTGACGCCGTCCCCGTTGCCGTCGATCCCGTGCGTGGCCCAGGTCCCCGGGATGAACTGAGCTATCCCCTCGGCCGCGGCCGCGCTCTTCGCGTTCGGGTTGAACCCGCTCTCCTGGTAGAGCTGGGCGGCCAGCAGCGCCGGGTTGATGGCGGAGCAGAGGTTGCCCCACTTCTGCACGATGGCCGAGTACGCGGCGGGCACCGACCCCTTGGCCAGCGCCTTGGTCCCTCCGCCCACCCCGTTGATGAGGTTCCCGGCGACGACGTACACCCCGACGACGAGCAGCATCACGAAGGACAGGGCCGAGCCGACGACAACGGTCGCCACGATCCATGCCTTACGCACCGTCAACCGCCCCTCGCCGCCCACGAGTCCGTTCGCCCACGTCAGTGTAGGGGCGCGTCCCGGGTTCCGGGGTGATCGATCCGGCCGTACATCCCGAACCGGTCGAGCCGAGCGGATGGGGCGGTCAGGGAATCAGGGGATCAGGGATCCGACGCGGCGTCCCGGTACAACTCGGCGGCCTCCGCCCCGAGGACCACGCTGTAGGAGATGTCGTCCGTGGCCCCGCCCTCCTCGTGCCCGCCGAGCACTCCGACGACTTCCTGGTCCCCGTTGACCCAGGGGCTGCCACTGGTCCCACCGCTCAGCTCGGGACAGTCGATCCGCTGCTGGGTGCGGCTGTGAGCGCTCGGCTTGTTGGTGCAACTGACCGGCACTTCACGGGTGTTGGGATACCCGGTGACGGTGACGGCGGTGGCCCCGGTCGCGGTCCCGGCGGCGAACCTGTTCCCGCCGACGACGTCCTCGACCCCCTTGCCGTCCCGGTCGCCGAGGACGGCGAAGGCCACGTCGCTGTCCTCGTCCTGCCCCTTGGCCCACCCGTCGGGCAGGAACCGCTTCTTCACGTCCCACACCCCATAAGGCGCCCGGCCGTCCCGGTATCCGGGCACGAACACGAGGTCCCCGCTGTCGCCGTCCAGACAGTGCGCGGCGGTGACGATGAGGTCCCGCCGCGCGCTGTGGACGACGGAGGCCGTACAGAAGTGCCCGCCGGCGAGCTTGGACCTCCGGTCGGCCCCGAAGAGGGCCCCGACCCGGGCGCTCTGCGCGGTCGCGGCGGCGACGGCAGTCACGCCGAAGGGCCCCGGACCGTCGTCGGCCGATGCCAGGGAGGCCGAGGTGACGGCCGGCACGAGCAGGACGACGGCGGCGTAGAGGGGCATGGCGACGCGGCTGTTGATGCGTGAGGTGCGCTTCATCGGAAACCACTGTGACCGACGAAGGTGAGAAAAACGTCTGCCGTTCACTGAAAACTCTCCGTGAACGGCCCCTTCTGCGACTGGGGCACCTCGGGCAACAGACACATGCCACCACCGTACGGTGCGCCCGCCGTCTCCGCCTCCGCTGCCGACGGCACCTCGGCGTGACGTCGGCGTACACGGTCCGGGTCAGTGCCCGGTACGGGCCGACGCGACGCGCTCGTACACCGTCACCCGCCGGCCTGCGAATAGGCGCGCGCGGATGGATTTGATTCGCAAGAGACCGGGTGGCGGCGACAAGCCCGCCGGTCACAGACGAGGCCCCCGATCCGTCAGGGACGTAGAAGAAGCAGACCCAGGCACACACAGAGCCAGGAGGGCGCATCATGGCACCGCTCGTGTCCAGCATCGAGACAGCCCGCACGGCGGACGAGGTCTTCTCCTACGTCACCGACCCGGCGCACTTCGCCGACTGGCAGGGCGACGTGGTGAAGGTGGAGACGGACGGCGGCGGCCGCTTCACCACCACCCGCCGAATCGGCCCCTCGCAACGGACGTTCACCCAGGAGGTCACCGACTCCCGGCCTCCGTCCCACTGGTCGGCCCGCGGCCTGGACGGCCCGCTGCGCCCCTTGATGGACATCACCGTCGAGCCGCTGGCGAACGGCACGGCCTCCCGCATCACCTTCTCCCTCGACTTCGAGCCGCAGGGCATCGGCATACCGCTCCTGCCCCTGGTCCGGCGCCAGGCGGCAAAGGGAGCACCGATCAGCTACCGGAACCTGAAGCGGCAATTGGAGCGATGACCGTCCGACGACCCGACGCACGCCCGGTCCACGCGCGTAAACCTGTGCACCCTCTGTGCACCCCCTGTGCGCGAAGTCAAGCCACCGCCAACCTCCCTCCATCGCCCGCCCATTGACCGGTAACCCCCCAACACTCTTCAGTAATGCGGAAGTCAGAATTCCGAAACTGTCTTGTTTGTCGCGTACTCAACAAGCGATGGTCGTCGCGGGCCGCCGCCCCCACCGGCAACCTCACCGGTGGACCCCCCACCCGCAGGCCTCTGCAACCCACTCCCAGGAGGCTGTACGTTGAGTACGTCCACCCCCAACTCCCCCCACATATCCGGCAGATGGCGCCGCGTCGGCTCGGCAGCCGCCGCCACCGCAGCCCTCGTGTTCGCCGGCCTCGGCACCGCGGTCCACGCGAACGCGGCCACCACCTCCGCCCACAAGGTGAGCGCCAGGACCATCGCCGCCCAGGTGGCGAAGGCCCATGTCCGGTACGAGAACGCCTGCGCCGCGACCCCGAAGAAGGGCTACGCCGCCTGTAACGCCCTCCGTGTCACCGGCGGCACCACCGCCTTCATGGAGAAGCAGGCCGCCCTCAAGGGCGTCACCCCCAAGACCATCAAGCCGAACGCCGCCCAGGACGACCCGACCGGCTACGGCCCGAGCGACATCCAGTCGGCCTACGGCCTGGCCGACGCCGCCTCCTCCAACGGCTCCGGCGAGACCGTCGCCATCGTCGACGCCTACGACGACCCCAACGCCGAGGCGGACCTGGCCACTTACCGCTCGTACTACGGCCTGTCCGACTGCACCACGGACAACGGCTGCTTCTCCAAGGTCAGCCAGACCGGCTCCACGACCTCCCTCCCCTCCGCCGACAGCGGCTGGGCCGGCGAGATCTCGCTCGACCTCGACATGGTCAGCGCGACCTGCCCGAACTGCAACATCCTCCTCGTCGAGGCCAAGTCGGCGTCCGACGCCAACCTGGGCACCGCGGTGAACGAGGCCGTCAAGCTCGGCGCCAAGTTCGTCTCCAACAGCTACGGCGGCGACGAGTCCTCCTCGGACACCACGTACGACTCCTCGTACTACAAGCACCCGGGCGTCGCCATCACCGCCAGCGCGGGCGACAGCGGCTACGGCGCCGAGTACCCGGCCGCCTCCAAGTACGTGACCGCGGTCGGCGGCACCAAGCTGTCGACCTCCTCCAACAGCCGCGGCTGGACCGAGAGCGTCTGGAAGACCAGCAGCACCGAGGGCACCGGCTCCGGCTGCTCCTCCTACGACGCCAAGCCGTCCTGGCAGACCGACACCGGCTGCACCAAGCGCATGATCAGTGACGTCTCCGCCGTCGCCGACCCCGCCACCGGCGTCTCCGTCTACGACACCTACGGCTCCGACGGCACCGGCTGGAACACCTACGGCGGCACCAGCGCCTCGTCCCCGATCATCGCGTCGGTCTACGCTCTCGCCGGCACCCCCGGCAGCAGCGACTACCCGGCCGAGTACCCGTACAACGCGGCCGGCACGTCCGCCCTCAACGACGTGACCAGCGGCAACAACGGCACCTGCTCCACCAGCTACTTCTGCACCGCGAAGTCGGGCTACGACGGCCCGACCGGCTGGGGCACCCCGGAGGGCCTGGACGCCTTCACGGCGAGCTGACAGCAGCAGTACCCAGCAGGACCTCCCCGTCGGGTCACGGGGAGCCGCCCGAGTGAGGAGTACGTGGGGACTCCTCGGCGGCATGGAAAGGGAAACGGGTCACGGCAGCCGGCCGCGGCCCGTTTTTCCGTACAACACCCTTGAGACACCTGTGAGTTGAGTAAAGCGCCGGACCTGGTTCAGTAAGCCGGAAGTCAGGATTCCAGGACTCCCTTGTTGTCGCGTACTCAACAAGAGATGGTCGGCATCGCACCCGCACCGCCCCTGTTCCACCCCCATCAGGACCACCGGAACACCAGGAGGCTGCACGATGCGTTCCACTCCCCCCAACAGACCTACCGCCCGCCGCGGCCTGCGCCGCATGGGCACCGCAGCGGCCGCCACGGCCGCCCTCCTCCTCACCGGCTTCGGCACCGCCGTCCAGGCCGACGCGGCACAGCAGACCGCGTCCACCAAGGTCACCTGGACCGCGACCCCCTGCGCCACCCCGCAGCACAAGGGCGAACTCGCCTGCAACTCCTACCGCGTCACCGGCGGCCTCACCGCCTTCCAGAAGCAGCAGGCCGCGAAGACCGGCGTCACCCCCAAGGCCGCCGACGCCGCCACCCCCTCCGGCTACGGCCCCACCGACCTCCAGTCCGCCTACGGCCTGACCTCCGCGGCCGCCTCCAACGGCTCCGGCGAGACCATCGCCATCGTCGACGCCTACGACGACCCCAACGCCGAGGCCGACCTCGCCACCTACCGCTCGTACTACGGCCTGAGCGCCTGCACGACGGCCAACGGCTGCTTCAAGAAGGTCAGCCAGACGGGTTCCACGACCTCACTCCCGTCGGCCAACACGGGCTGGGCCGAGGAGATCTCCCTCGACCTCGACATGGCCTCCGCCATCTGCCCGAACTGCAACATCCTGCTCGTCGAGGCGACCTCAGCGACGATGGCCAACCTGGGCACGGCGGTGAACAGGGCGGTCACCCTGGGCGCGAAGTACGTGTCGAACAGCTACGGCGGCTCCGAGTCCTCGTCGGACACGAGTTACGACTCCTCGTACTTCAACCACACGGGCGTCGCCATCACCGTCAGCGCGGGCGACAGCGGCTACGGCGCCGAGTACCCGGCGGCCTCCAGGTACGTGACGTCGGTGGGCGGCACGGCCCTCTCGAAGGCGGCCTCCACCACCCGAGGCTGGTCGGAGACCGTCTGGAAGACATCGAGCTCCGAGGCGACAGGCTCCGGCTGCTCGTCGTACGACGCCAAGCCCTCCTGGCAGACCGACACCGGCTGCACCAGGCGCACGATTTCGGACGTCTCCGCGGTGGCCGACCCCGCCACCGGAGTCTCGGTCTACGACTCCTACGGCATCACCGCCGGCTGGTACACCTTCGGCGGAACGAGCGCCTCGTCCCCGATCATCGCGGGCGTCTACGCACTGGCCGGCACCCCGTCGTCGTCCTCCTACCCGGCCTCCTTCCCGTACGCCGCGGCGGGCACCTCTGCACTGAACGACGTGACCAGCGGCAACAACGGCAGCTGCTCCACCACCTATCTGTGCACCGCCCAGTCGGGATACGACGGCCCGACGGGTTGGGGCACTCCGGAGGGAGTCTCCGCGTTCACAGGCTGACCGGCTGACTCTCCGTCACCGAGCGGGCCGCGGCGACCAGCCGCGGCCCGCTCGCCGTGCGCGGGATACCCTTCACCCGGAGAACACCGGCACGACGACTCACCCCGACAAACCGTCAGAAACGGGCCGGGGCACAAGAGGGGTCAACGACGGAACCACACAAAGGTTCCGCCCAGGCCTCATTGCCCGGCGTGACCTGCCGTGATACACAGAGTGACCGTACGTGCTTTTCGTACGAAACCCGCCAGGCAATGACGCCAAGTCGACATACGACGGCAGCATTGTCGGCGAGAATGAGCCTGACCTCTGCACCCCGCAGGGGGCTGCGGAACCGGAACTACCCACCAGGGGCGGTGACTTACATGCTCTTTGCGGCCGACAAGGGAGACATCAACACCATCATCGGCGGGATCGCTCCGGACTGGGGCCCCTTCGGCAGCCTGGGCAACGAGGCCAAGGTCATGATCGAGGTCGTGATGGCTGTCGCCATCCTGCTCTGCCTCGGCATCGCCGTCTGGGGCGCCGCGAAGCAGCGCATCGGCGCGACCGCGCTCCGCGACACCTTCAGCGCGGAACAAGGCAAAGGCCTCATCATCGCCGGTCTGACCGGCGTATTCATCATCGGCTCCCTGGGCACGCTCTTCACCATCGTGTACGGCATGGCCGTCTAGCCCACCCCCTCCCCCTTCACCCCACCCGACCGTCGTGCTCACCGGCTGAGGTTGCGTTTCCCTGATGTCGAGTCACCACACCGCGCCCATGCGGGAACCAGCACGGCTACCGTCGTATGTCTACGAGGTGGAGAGGGCGTACGCGGCATGAGTCTCGGAGACGAGCGGGATGCCTCCGGCGGTTACGGGGGTACGGGCCAGACTCGTACACGGCTGCCCGAGGGCGGCGGCGATGTGTACGGGGGCGCGCGGCGGGGCGGCCGCTCGTCGTCCCGAAGCCTGGTCACGGTGGTCGGCGTGGTGGTCCTCCTGATCGCCGCGATCGCCTTCGCGAACCGTGGAGGCGACGATTCCTCTTCCACGGACACCTCCGGAAACAAGCCGGAGTCGTCGACGACGGCAGCCAGCGGCACGAAGCCGGTGCAGCCGAAGGCCGGGGGGATCGCGACGGGGTTCGCGCACGACATGCAGGGGGCGCAGAGCGCGGCGGCGAACTATGCGACGGTGCTCGTTTCGGCCGACATTCTCAAGCCCACCCAGCGAACCGGGATCGTGCAGCAGGTCTTCGTCGCCGACAAGCAGGCCGAGCTACTGGACAAGCTGAACAAGGCCTACTCAAAGGACTTCCTGAGCAAGATCGGCCTGGACGAGAACGGCAACGCGGCTGCGGGCAGCACCTACGTCTCGCGCACCGTGCCGATCGGCACCAAGACCACGGCCTACTCGGACACCACGGCGGCCATCGAGGTCTGGTGCACCGGGCTGTACGGCACGGCGGGTGAGAAGTCGACCAACCCGGTCACCAGCGACTGGTTCACCATGGCGCTCGAGCTCCGCTGGGTGGACGGCGACTGGAAGGTCGAGAGTTTCTCCCAGAAGGACGGCCCCGCACCCGTCCCCGGAGACGACAAGGCATCCAGCGCCGACGACATGTCCAAGGCCGTCGAGGAGTACGGAGGCTTCACTTATGCCCGGTAGCCCGCGCCGCGCACTCAAGGTCGCCGCCGTCCTCACAGCCGTACAAACCACGGCCGTGCTGCTGGCCACCCGCGCCGCGGCAGCTCCCTCTCCGTCGCCGACGACCTCGGACGACAAGTGCGACCTCATCGTCGGCCCCGCGAAGCAGTACTGCGAACGCGGCAACGGCGACAAGGGCACCACCGGCACCGGAGGCGGCATCGACCCCACCTCCACCCTCGACCCCCTCTCCTCCCTCGCCAAGGGCTGTGCCGACGCCGCCTCCTGGACCATCGACAAGCTCAGCGAGGCCGTGAAGGAGACCGCCAACGTCGACTTCACCAACACCAAGTTCCTTCAGCAGTACGCCGTGGTCTTCGCCGCCTCCACGATCCTCACCCTCGTGCTGTGGCTGCTGGCCGTGGCCAAGCGGGCCGTCCGAGGCGTCCCCCTCACGACGGCCATCAGCGAAGCAATCGGCTTCCTCTGGCTGACCGTCCTGGCCTCCGCCTTCACACCGCTCATCCTCTACACCGTCGTATCGGCGACCGACGGCGTGACAGACGTCCTCGCCAAGGCGACCGGCGACCAGACGGACACCTTCTTCGGCACCTTCTCCGGCGCACTCGACAAGGGCGAGAACATCGGCGGCGGCCCGATCATGCTGATCGTCGTGTCCCTGGTCAGCATCCTCGCCGCGGGCGTCCTGTGGCTGGAGCTGGTCATCCGCGCCGCCCTCCTCTACGTAGGCGCCCTCCTCGGCACCGTCGTCTACGCCGGTCTCGTCGACAAGAACCTGTGGGGCCACGTCCGCCGCTGGGCGGGCATCATGATCGCCGTGATCCTCGTGAAGCCGGTGATCGTGATCGTCCTGGGCCTCGCGGGCGCACTGTCCTCCGACAACGGCCCCAACGCCTTCTCCGCAGTCGTCTCCGGCCTCGCGATCATCCTGCTGGCCATCTTCGCCAGCGCGATGATCTACCGCTTCGTCCCCGGTTTCGGCGACGAGATCGCCAGCTCCCGCAACAACCGCATCATGCAGGGCGCCGAGAGCAAGGCCGCCGCGGTCATCAGCTCCCCGGCGACCATGGTCGCGCAGGGCATCAAGACGCACAGCGCCCGCGCGAACGACAACGGAGGCGGCGGCCAGTCCTCCTCCAACGGCGGCGCCCGCCCGGCCAACCCGGTCTCCGGCGGCGTCGCAGCCCACAGCACCCGCACCTCGAACGGTGGTGGCGGCGGAAGTGTCCCCTCCGCCGCACCCGCACCCCGTTCGTCGAGCCCGGTGAACACCCCGCACGCCGGCAACACCCGCAACAGCAGTAGCAACCGCACGGGAGGTGAAGGGCGTTGACGACCGAGTCCCACCTGTCCCATCCGGTCACGCCCCGCCGTACATATCTCATCGGCCGCGCCCGGCCGAACGCGATCGTCGGCCGGAACCGCGAGTCCGGCGAGATCGCGCTCATCATCGCGGGCGCCTTCCTGGGCATGATGTGCGGACTCCTCGTCCCGGTGCTGTCGCTGCGCATCGTGCTGCTGATGGGCTTTCCGCTGGTCGCCCTGGCGGCGGTCTACGTGCCGTACAAGCACCGCACGTTCTACAAGTGGTTCGAGATCAACCGCAGCTACAAGCGCACCCTGAAGCAGGGCACCGTCTACCGCAGCGGCGTCGTCGAGGCCGGCACCCACCTCGACGGGCGGGAGGTCGAGATCGGCCCGCCGCCCGGCATCGGCCGGATCACCTGGCTGGCCGCCCCCTTCGGCCCCGACGAGATCGCCGTGCTCCTGCACGCCGACCGCAGGACGGTCACCGCGGCCATCGAGATCGAGGGCCCCGGCGTGGGCCTGCGCGACTCCGAGGACCAGGAGGCCCTCGTCGACCGCTTCGGCACGCTGCTCAAGCACGTGGCCAACGGCGACGGCTTCGTCACCCGCCTGCAGATGCTCGCCCGCACCCTCCCCGCCGACCCGGACGCCCACGCCAAGGACGTCGCCGTACGCGGGGACGAGAAGTCGCTGCCGTGGCTGCAGTCGTCGTACGACCAACTGCAGTCCATGGTGTCCACCAGCAGCGAGCAGCACCGCGCGTACCTGGTCGCCTGCATGCACTTCACCCGCGAACTCGCGGCCGAGGCACACACGATGGCACGCGCGGCCCGTCCCCAGAGCGGCCGCAAGGTCGACCGGGACGCCGGACTCGCGGTCGTCATGGCCCGTGAGCTCACCGACATCTGCTCGCGCCTGCAGGAGGCCGACATCCGCGTCCGCCAGCCGCTGGGACAAGGCAGGCTGGCGTCGCTCATCCATTCCATGTACGACCCCGACCACCCGATCGACCACATCCAGGCGATGACCAAGCGCAACGCCTGGCCGGCCGAGCTGGACGCCATGGAGCCGACGTACCTCCAGGCCAAGACCCGGGAGTCCTCCACCCGCGCGCCCTGGTGCCACGCCACCGCCTGGGTGAAGGAGTGGCCGATGACCCCGGTCGGCGTGAACTTCCTGGCGCCTCTGCTGGTCCACACCCCGGACGTCATCCGAACGGTCGCCGTGACGATGGATCTCGAGCCCACCGAGGTAGCCATCGAACGCATGCTGACCGAGAAGACCAACGACGAGGCCGAGGCCTCCCGCGCCGCCAAGATGAACCGCACGGTCGACCCCCGCGACGTCGCCGCCCACAACCGCCTGGACCAGCGCGGCGAGGACCTGGCGAGCGGCGCGGCGGGCGTCAACCTGGTCGGCTACATCACCGTCTCCTCCCGCTCCCCCGAGGCCCTCGCCCGCGACAAGCGGACCATCCGCGCCTCGGCCGGAAAGTCGTACCTGAAGCTGGAGTGGTGCGACCGGGAACACCATCGCGCCTTCGTGAACACGCTTCCGTTCGCCACCGGCATCCGAAGGTAGGGGCTGAGTTCTGATGCGGGATCCGCTGTCCGTCCTCACCGACGCCTTCACCTCCTTCCTCTTCGGAAAGGTCGAGACGACCCGCCTGCCGGTGCGCACGTCGACGGGCCAGGCCCAGGCCGTCTACCTGCCCACGGCCGCCCCGGGCCTCGGCGACTCGGGCGTGATCATCGGCCGCGAGGTCTACTCCGGGAAGGGCTACATCTACGACCCCTTCCAGCTGTACGGCCAGCAGCTGCCCGCCCCGCACTGGCTGGTCCTCGGCGAGTCCGGCAACGGCAAGTCGGCCCTGGAGAAGACGTACGTCCTACGGCAGCTGCGCTTCCGCGACCGCCAGGTCGTCGTCCTCGACGCCCAGGGCGAGGACGGCGTCGGTGAGTGGAACCTCATCGCACAGGAGCTGGGGATAACTCCCATCCGCCTGGACCCGATGGCGGCCCTGGACCACGGCATCCGCCTCAACCCTCTCGACCCGGCGATCACGACGACCGGCCAGCTGGCCCTGCTCCGCACGATCATCGAGGTCGCGATGGGCCACGGGCTGGACGAGCGCTCCGGCTTCGCCCTGAAGGTCGCGCACGCCTACGTCAACGAGACGATCGTCGAACGCCAGCCGGTCCTCACCGACATCGTCGAGCAGCTACGGCACCCGGAGCCGGAGTCGGCCGAGGCGATGAACGTCGCCATAGAGGACGTACGGGCATGGGGCCTGGACGTGGCGCTGGTCCTGGACCGTCTGGTCGACGGTGACCTGCGCGGCATGTTCGACGGCCCGACGACGGTCGGCATCGATCTGGACGCGCCCCTCATCGTGTTCGATTTGTCCCACATCGACCGCAACTCCATCGCCATGCCGATCCTGATGGCGATCGTCGGCGTCTGGCTGGAGCACACCTGGATCCGCCCCGACCGGAAGAAGCGCATCTTCCTGGTCGAGGAGGCCTGGCACATCATCAACAGCCCGTTCGTGGCCCAGCTGTTCCAGCGCCTGCTGAAGTTCGGCAGGCGCCTGGGCCTGTCCTTCGTGGCGGTCGTCCACCACCTGTCCGACGTGGTGGACGGAGCAGCCGCGAAGGAAGCGGCCGCGATCCTGAAGATGGCGTCGACGCGGACGATCTACGCCCAGAAGGCCGACGAGGCGAGAGCGACGGGCCGGGTCCTGGGCCTGCCCCGCTGGGCGGTGGAGATCATCCCGACCCTCACCCCGGGCATCGCGGTCTGGGACGTCAACGGCAACGTCCAGGTCGTCAAACACCTGGTCACGGAGACGGAACGCCCGCTGGTCTTCACCGACCGCGCGATGACGGAGTCGTCCGCCGACCTGGCCGACGACGCCCTGCACGCCGCCGAAATGGAGGCGGAGGAGCGGGCTGCGGCCTTCGTGGAGCAGCACCTCAGCGACTTCGACGGCTCGTCCGAGTCGACGGTGGCGTAGCGGGAGGCAGAAGTGGTGAGACCGGACGACCGGAGACGGGACGCTCGGGAGGGCCAGGGCGGCATCCCCGACGGGCTACTGATCGGCATACTCGCCTTCCTCCTCGGCATGACCCTGCTGGTGTGGTCCGCCACCGGCCTGGCCGGCTGGTTCGCCAAGGGCTCCTGGCCGGACGGCATCACCTTCACCCGCACACCCATCGCCATGCGCCACCTCATCGGCGAACCGCACGACATCGCCGGCGCCTGGCCTGAGACACCGGCAACGCAGCTCTCCGGATACGGCCTGTTCTGGGGCCTGTTCATCGGCCAGCTCATGATCCTGTTCGTACTGACCGTGTTCGTGATGGGCACGGTCGCACGCTGGCGAGCGGGACGCCTGCGGCGACGGGCAGAGCGGGCAGCCGCGTTCGAAGAACCCACCGCCACGAGTGAGCCCGCACCGCAGCACTACGAGGTACCGACACCGAGGACGGCACCACTCCAACCCGAACCCACGGAATTCCACGAGCAAGCAGTGGACACGGCCGAGACAGTGGATACGGCCGAGACGCCCGCCCCTCTCTTCGGCGCAAAACCGGTCGGCGGCTGGGAGAAAATACTCGTAGCCCCGAGGGAAAGCCGCCAGACCACCGCGGCCCAGGCCGTACGCGACGCGGAGGGCCCCGCTCTCGTCGTCACCTCGAACCCCTCCCTCTGGCAGGAGACGAAGGACGCCCGAGCCAAACTGGGCCCGGTCCACCTCTACGACCCCACCCACGCCTGCGACACCCCGGCCCGCGTCCACTGGTCCCCCACCACGGGCTGCGAGAACAAACAGACGGCGGCGTCGACGGCAGCCGCCCTCCTGACCCCGGTCCGGCCGACCTCACGACTCGACCAGGCGGTCAGCGACACCGCGGAAACGCTACTGCGCAGCTATCTGCACGCCGCCGCCATCGACGGCCGCACCATCCGCCACGTCCACCGCTGGTCCCAGGGCACCCAGATCCAGGACGCGGTCCGCATTCTCCGTACGAACCCGAAGGCGGCCCACGGCTCCGGCGGCGAACTCGAGGCCGCGCTCACCGCCCACCCCGAACGCCGCGACATCGCCCAGGAGTTGACGAGCCGAGCCCTCGCCGCCCTCTTCACGGTCAACATCCGCGAGGCCTGCACTCCAAACCGAACTGATGCACTCGCCTTGGATTCCTTCGTCGACGAAGGGGGCACGCTTTATGTGGTGGGGGAATCCATCGAGGACCCCAGGACCAATCCAGGCGCGATGCCCCTCCTGACGGCCCTCGTCTCGAGCGTGGTCGAGCGCGGCCGGCGCATGGCCGAACGGTCATCCTCCGGTCGCCTCGACCCACCACTGACACTCGTCCTGGACGATGTCGCAGCAGTGGCTCCGCTTCCCCAGCTCCCGGAGCTGCTGTCCACCGGGACGGACCGGGGCCTGCCCACGCTGGCCCTGCTCCGCTCCCGCGAACAGGGCCGCGCCCGCTGGCCGCACGACGAACTGCCGGTGTAGCGGCTCAGCTTCCGTCTCGCTCCAGGACATACTCCAGCTCGGTGTCCTCCGGGTTGTTCGCGAGCGGTACGACCCTTCCCGTGGGCGTGAACCCCGCCCGGCGGTAGAAGGCCTGGGCCCGCCCGTTGTCCTCGTGCACGATGAGCCGCACCCGCTCGACGTCACGCCCCCACGCCCACTCCAGGCCGGCGTCGAAGAGCACTTCCGTGAGACCGATCCCGCGGTGTTCGGGCCTTACGAACACCCCGACGACATGCCCCTGCTTCCGCTCGATCGGGAACCCGGCCCAGTCGGTTTCCCCCGCCTCCTCGATCAGCACGGTCAACGTTCCGACCCACTCCCCGTCCGGCCCCTCGGCGACGAACTGCTGCGCACCGAGCGCACCCTCGGCACCGCCGGCAGTGCGCTCCTGCCAGAACGAGTCGGGATGGGCCGAGGCCTCGTCGTAGGTCTCCAGAAAGGCCAGATGCGCCACGGGGTCCTTCAGAGACACCAGGCGCAAGGCCTTTGCCTCGGCCCACTCGTCGGCGCGTATGGAACGGATCTTGTAGCTCATACAGTCACCGTAGCGGAACGCAGAAAACCCCCGTACCGATTATTGGTACGGGGGTTTTCTCACGATTTGTTCGGCGGCGTCCTACTCTCCCACAGGGTCCCCCCTGCAGTACCATCGGCGCTGTAAGGCTTAGCTTCCGGGTTCGGAATGTAACCGGG